>NZ_PCYU01000079.1:0-8563 GCF_002553775.1 Lactobacillus sp. UMNPBX16 | reverse complement strand
AAAAGATTTGACAGTTTCGAAAATTCACATTTTTTAATGCTAGGATAAATTTAATTTATAGTACAGAGATGTAGTTATGATTGAAAATTGCTTACTTGAAGAATTAGTTGCATATGCTAAATATGGTACCATCGCTAAAACCGCAGAATTTCTTGGCTTGACTCAGCCTGCTGTGACACATTCTATGAAAAAACTCGAAGAAGAATTAGGCGTGAAGCTTTTTATTCGTAAACCTAATAAACTTTATTTAAGCGAAACCGGGAAATATACAGCACTTGAAGCCAAGAAATTAATCAACGATAATTTAGACTTCACTAAAAAAGTTAAACAGTTTGATAAAGACCAGACTACCCTAGTCGTCGGCTTCAATGCTCCAGGACCAGGAATTGTCCTCCGATCTCTACATGATAAAAATATCCAGATTAAGAATAATTTAGTTGAAAATAATTTTGAAAAGCTACTAAGTGAACATCAACTAACTTGCATTTTAATAAACTTTCCAATTGAAGACCGTGATATTACCTCAACTTATCTAGGCACAGAATCAATGTCGGTTAATCTTCAATCTGAATGCAAATTAAATAAAAATAAGGAATTATCCTTCAAGAAGCTTAAAGGTAAAACTATTTTAAGCCCTTCTCCAATTGGCTTTTGGACTAAGATCTATCATGATGAAATCTCAGATAGCAAGATCATTTTTCAAAATGAATCAACTGAATATAGCGAAATTTTACAATATTCAGTGCTTCCTTTCTTTACCACTAACTTAACTAGCTTAGATTCTCAATGGGGCCAGAATTTACCTAATAATCGAACTGTTCGTCCTTTATCAGATAAAGTAGCCCATCAAAAATTTTATGCTGTCTATTTAAAGCAAAATAAAAATCGTGTCATGCCTTTAATTGAAAAGTTGCAAGATCAATGGAGCAAATATGATTAGAAGTAAGAAAAACTAGTGCATTAATTTAACATGCACTAGTTTTTTGGTGTATAGAACCTAATCATCTTAACCGATTATTCTAATAAATTTACCGATAACTACAAAATCCTGCTATTTTCATGTTCATCAAATATAATCTATCTTGAAAGGAGTCAAAAATGAAATTCAAACTATTAATTAATCCTCACAAAAATGAAATAGTTCAAGCACAAGTTCATCAAAAAAGTATTTTTACTGATAATTTAGAAAAATTTGTTTTAACTAATGGCAACTCGAATTCAATCATTGGCTATGATGATAAGGATCATGTGATTTTACAGCTAGAAGACATTGTGATAATCACGATACTTGATAATAAAATTACTGCAATCTGCATAAACAACAAAAGGTATCATCTCCGCAAGCGTATTTATCAATTAACCAATGAATTACCAAATAATTTCTGGCGAATTAATAAGTCTTCAATCGTTAACAAAATATATATTGATCGCTTTGAAGAAACTAAGACTGCTGGTGTAAACATTGTTATGAAAAATGGACTTAGCGATTATGTTTCCAGACGCTGCTTTAGCAAAATTCGAAAGGAGCTGAAATAAAATGAAAGAATTTATCTCAAATTTTACCAAAAGAGGTCTAATTGCTGCTGGTTTTGGACCGTTTATTTTAACTATTTTCTATTATGCTTACTATTTAGCCATTCATTATAATCCAACTTCAGTTCTAGAAATCAACAAAAATATTCTTTCTAGTTTGCTTCTAGTATTCATTGCCGGAGGTATTAGTGCAATCTTTAAAGTAGAAAAGCTGTCACTTGGCATTGCTACTTTGATTAATGCAGTGGTAATTTACATAGATTATCTTTTCTTTTATCTGTTCAATGATTGGGTTGAAATGAGTTTTACGCCATTAATTGTTTTTACAATTTGTTACATAGTTGGTTACGTCATCATTTGGCTGTGCATTTACCATCAAGTTAAAGCTCAAATTCAAAAAGTAAATCAGAAACTATAGAAAAGATGCGAACTGTTCATCATTAGTAGTTCACATCTTTTTGTACGTTATTAAATTTCAGAATTAAAAAATTGTTGGTACTAATCCACCATCAAGCCTAAGTGCTTCACCTGAAAATGATGACGCATATGGACTAGCTACAAACGTTACAAAGCGACCAATTTCTTCTGGACGAATTAGTCTTTGAATTTGTGAAAGTGGGCGGTGATTCTTCATAAAGTCACTTTCCCATTCTTCTTTTGGCAGATTAGAATCTTTATACATGTCATTGATCATCGTTTCAACACCTTCAGTAAGAGTTGATCCTGGCATAATTGTATTCACAGTTACATGTGTCCCTGCAGTCAATTTAGACAAACTCTTGGCAATTGATAAGTTCATTGTCTTAGTTAAACTATATTGTGGCATTTCACCTGATGGCATAATGGCTTCTTCACTAGCAATGAAAATAATCCTGCCAAAGTCTTGATCAAGCATCTTTGGTAAATAAAACTTAGCTAAGGCATTACCTGAATACACATTTACATCAATAAATTTTTGCCAAGTAGCTTCATCAATATCAAAATAATTCATTGGTTTGAAAATACCCATGTTGTTGACCAAAATATCAATATCTGGGAATCTTTCAAATAACTCCTTGCGCTGCTTGGCATCTGAAAGATCATATGGCGCCGATTGTGGGTCGGTATCAGGATAATTTTCTTTAATTTCAGCAACTACTTTATCAACAGTTACTTTTTGACGACCATTAATAATGACATTCGTCCCTTCTTTAGCAAGTTCAATCGCAATAGCTTTACCAATACCTTTAGTAGAACCTGTAACTAAAGCTAGTTTCCCTTCAAGATTCATTTTCATAATTCGTTACCTCAACATAATTAATTTCTTTCTAGCTATTATATTAACTTCTAAAAAGTAAGTAAAGCGTGACAGTTAAATAATTTTAATTGATTAACTTACGATAACTACAGGCTTTTAATCTGTTTTTGTTTGTAACCGCTTAAATTAATCATTGACATTTAGCTAGTTCAGTTTTACGATAAAGTTGAATTAAATAAATGTTCTTCGAGGCAAGGTGAAATTCCTGACCGGCGGTGAAGTCCGCAACCCGCGAAAGCGGTGGAATCCGATAATCGGTACCGATAGTATAGTCTAGATGATAGAAGAATGATAACCAATAAGTAACGCTTATTTGCATTTGCTTTGATTATTTGACTTTGAATATTATTACTGAACCTCGAGAATACTCGAGGTTCTTTTTTGCTCTACGAGGAAGTGATTTTAATGGAAAAAGATAATTTTTATATGAATTTAGCTTTAGAAGAAGCTAAAAAAGGTCGCTATCAAACATGGAAAAATCCTATGGTTGGTGCCGTAATTGTTAAAAACGGTCAAGTCTTAGCTACTGGCTATCATCACCATTATGGACAAAATCATGCAGAACGCGATGCCATTTCAAAATTAACCCCAGAACAATTATTTAATTCAACTCTCTATGTCACTCTTGAGCCATGCAACCATTATGGTAAACAGCCTCCCTGCTCAGATTTAATTATCAAAAGTGGGATTAAACGTGTTGTAGTTGGACAAATCGATCCACACAAATTGGTTACTGGAAAAGGAATTGCCAAACTACAAAAGAATGGAGTTCAAGTAACTACTGGTGTTTTAGCTGATGACGCAAGTAAACTTAATAAGTTCTACAGCTATTTTTACCAATATGGGTTTCCCTGGATCACAGTCAAAGAAGCAACTAGTTTAGATAATAAAGTTGCAATGCGCGGTCAGCGAACTCCAATCACTAATCAAGCAGTGTATCAGCAAGTTCATTCTGAACGTGCTGATTATCAAGCAATTATGATTGGTTCTTCGACTGCTATCATTGATGACCCTATTTTAAGAACTAATGTCAAAAGTGACTATCCGCCAATCCGTATTATCATTGATCGTCGCGGACGGCTGTTAAATCATTTACGACTTCGCTTATTAAGTGATACAAATCCCACTTGGATTTTCACTCAAAATAAGCAAATGTCTAAAAACAACTTTACTAATTCTAAAATCAAAATTATTCATTTAGCAACAAACAGGATCCAAGAAGTATTTGATTATTTGAGTACAAAAGAAATCCAGTCAGTTTATGTAGAAGGTGGCCCTACTTTGGAAAAAGCAATTATGAATGAAATTTTTGTTAATGAAGTAATTAAATATACGGCGCCGATCTTTCTTGGAGATGAAGGCGTAACAGGTTTAGTACCAAACGAAACTGTTCCTTTAACAAATGTTAAAAAAACAGCCTTTGGCAACAATGAACGAATTGCAGGTGAATTAAAACATGTTTAGTGGTCTAGTTCGCGGGGATGCTCATATTAAAAAAATTGATAAACACAAGCAAACAATTAAGCTAACCGTTTCGTGCCCTGCAGACTTTACTAATGGGCTAACGATCGGTGATTCAATTGCAATTAATGGGACTTGTTTAACGGTTGAAAGTTTTACTGAAACTAGTTTTGTTGTAACCATGATGCCTCAGACTTATAAGAAAACTGTTTTTAAGAATTTGCATAACGGTGATCAACTTAACGTTGAGCGTTCATTAGAAGTCGGTCAACGTTTAGAAGGTCATCTTGTTACGGGACATATCGATGATTTGGCAACAGTTACTAAAATAGCACAGAATGAAAATGCAATTGAAATTTGGTTTAAGTTTCCTGCCCGATTATCAACACAGATCGTACCTCAAGGTAGTATTGCTTTAAATGGCGTTTCATTAACAGTGATGGATGTTAAAGATAACAGTTTTTCGGTAGGTCTAATTCCACATACTCAAGACGAAACTAATTTAGCCAACTTACAGATAAATGATGAAGTAAATTTGGAAACCGACATTATCGGAAAATATGTTGCAAAAAATTTAGAAAAGAGAAATTAAAATGGATGTTAGAAAAATTCAAAATGCAATTCAATGGATGAAAAATGGTGGTTTAGTGATTGTTGCTGATGATGAAGATCGTGAATCTGAAGGTGATATGATCGGCTTGGGGTCTAAAGTTACTCCTGAAAATGTTAACTTTATGACCAAACATGCTCGTGGCTTACTTTGCACCCCTGTAAGTAAAACAATTGCCCAACGTTTAAATTTCTACCAAATGGAACAAAATAATACTGATCCATACGGTACAGCTTTTACAATCAGTGTTGATTACAAAACCACCACTACAGGTATTTCTGCTTATGATCGTGCGGCAACTATCAAGGCAATTGCTGATCCTACTTCCAAGCCAGAAGACTTCTTTAGACCAGGTCACTGTTTTCCATTAGTCGCTAAAGATGATCAAATCAAGAATCGTAATGGTCACACAGAAGCCTCTATCGCCTTAGCTCATCTTGCTGGCGAACCAGAAGTTGCATATATTTGTGAAGTTATGAAAGCTGATGGCCATATGGCTCGTCGTCCCCAACTGAAAGAAATTGCTAAAGAATATCACTTACCATTTTTAACAATTGCAGAACTACAAGAATATATTAATAGTCCTGTGAGTAAACGCTCAGAATTTGTAAACCTTCCTACTAAATATGGCAATTTCAAAATTAAGGCTTTCGCCAATGAAAACTTAGCTATTATTAAAGGAAAGATTGATCCTAAAAAGCCAGTTTTAGTACGTCTTCATTCAGAATGCCTCACTGGTGATACGTTTGGCTCAATGCGCTGCGATTGCGGTGATCAATTACATACTGCCATGAAGCAAATTAATAAAAATGGTAGTGGCATAATTCTTTATTTACGACAAGAAGGACGCGGAATTGGATTAATTAACAAATTAAAAGCTTATGGTTTACAGGACCAAGGTTATGACACTTATGAAGCAAATGAAATTTTAGGTTTTAAGCCAGATGAACGAAATTATATTATTGCTGCCAAGATTTTAAAAGATCTAGGTATT
The DNA here is from genome assembly GCF_002553775.1 of Lactobacillus sp. UMNPBX16. NCBI lineage: Bacteria > Bacillati > Bacillota > Bacilli > Lactobacillales > Lactobacillaceae > Lactobacillus > Lactobacillus sp. UMNPBX16. Next base: position 2,668 of record NZ_PCYU01000079.1, on the reverse strand, counting down.
AGTCATATCAATTTGCTTACTAATAATCCTGATAAAATTGATCAATTAGAAAATAACGGTATTACTATTGAAAAAAGAATTCCCTTGGAGATTCCTGCTAATGAGGTAAATCATGACTATTTAGAAACCAAACGAGATAAATTCCATCATTTATTAGGAGCATTATAGTAAGGAACACAGAAATGAATATTTACGAAGGAAATTTTAAAAACAATAATTATCATATCGCAATTGTCGCATCTAAGTTTAACGAAATTGTTACCCATCATTTAGTTGATGGTGCTATTGCTAGCTTAAAACAATTTGGAGTACTTGAAGATCAGATCGATATCTATTGGGTCCCAGGTGCTTTTGAAATTGGTTTTACTGCTAATAAGCTTCTCAATTCAAATAACTACGATGGTATTATGACTTTAGGCGCTGTCATTAAAGGTGAGACTGATCATTACAGCATGATTATTCAGAATGTTACAAACGCAATTATGCAGATGAATCTTAAAGCAGAAGTCCCAATAACTTTTGGTATTTTAACCACTGAGAATATTGATCAAGCCTTGCAACGATCCGGCTTAAAAGCTGGCAATGAAGGTTCCTCTACTGCTCAGAGTCTATTAGAAATGATTTCGCTAAATAAACAAATAAAGTAATAGAGTAGAGGGAGATTAATTCTCGCCCCTCTCATTGCACCGGACGTACGGTTCCGTATCCGGCGCTACGTTTGTAATCATCTACGAGATAAATAGTATTCTAGCGGATCGACCAAGCCTGGGCGATCCGCTTTGCTTATGCCCAATACTTTTGGGCTAAGCAAAAAGTTAACGACATGTCCGGTACTGCGTTTATACCAACCTAATTGCGTATTAGCTACTTTATGAATATCTTCGTCGCTAAAATTGCACTTTAATGCCTTGTTAATCCGCATTAAATTAGTGTATATTCTTCTTGGCAGTTTCCAATTTTAAAGTAGTTAATCCAACCTCTGACTACTTGATTTACCTTAGTAAAGACTAACTATAGAGGTTGAGCAGCTGCTTTCCTGCGACAAAGAAGCTCTATAATCTTGTTATAAAGCTTGGACAGGATTGGCGAAAGCGGCCCGCCTTGCGGCACGCCAATCTTATTTGGCTTAACCAAACCATCTTCCATGATACCGGCTTTTAAGAATGACCGAATCAAATGGAGGGTGGTTTTGTCATTTACTCGTTCTCTAATTATTGAAATTAATTTATCATGATTGACCGTGTCAAAATATTTCTCAATATCTAAATCAATTACCCATTGATATCCATCATCAAGATATTCCAATACTTGTTCAATGGCATCATGCGCACTGCGATTTGGTCTAAAGCCATAGCTATGCTCGCTAAAGTGAGGATAATAGATCCTCATTAGTACTTGAGCTATTGCCTGTTGGACTTCGACTTGTATCGCAGCCTTATCCGCCATTTGGCCTAACCAGGTTTCTGTACGTAGGCTCGGAAAACTCGCTAGCCACTTCCTTCACCCATAGCGTCACCGCTATCGGCTTGTGGTTTACTACACTTGGCGACAAATACCCGTGGTCCAAACTTTCATTGGATTAGATGAAATGTCATGCCCGACACACAAGTAAAAAGCCACCGAAGCACTAATACGCTTGGTGACTCAAAGGTCTAATTATAAGTTTTTTCTACTAGTAGCTCATATGGCTTTAGCAAGTAGGTAGCTTCCGTTTCTTTGATAGGATAATTTTGCACAACAACTTTTTTGCGGGAAATATGATAATTAATTCTTCCTGAATTGTCAAATTAAGTGCAACAGTTAGGCTATGAAGAAATATATTGCTTGAAGAGTTCTTCTGCTGTCTGATATTGGAGGATTCGGCGATATTTGTGGTTAATGGCATTGGTTGCCTTTTGAACATAAGCTTTTGACTTGTCTTTCATGTGCTTGCCCGATAGTCAGGAATCTTGATAACTACTTCAAAGCGTGACCGCCATGGCTGTGATGACGCTTGTTCCTGCGTCTTTTGAGCTTCATAGGCAGATCAATATTGCTTATGTCCACCAAGCCCTGATCAATATAGCGATAGGCAGTAGGCGTGCTGGGACAAGGGTAGCCTGGCATAGACCTTTTGAATTCACCAACGAATTCATCAATGCTGGTGGCATCAAATTTAGCTTTGAAGCGTCTTGAGATCATTCTTAAAAAGACAGCATAATGCTTCAATGGATTGCGCTGATAGCAGTTTTTGCGACGCTTCTCATAATAAATCTGTGCAGTATCAGCGTAATAGTGCTCATACAACAAATAGCTGCTGTCTCTTTGCAGGACGCTTCCGCGTTTGATTTCGCGACTGATTGTCGATTTATGACAGCCAACTTCTTGAGCGATGACAGTACGGGAAGTTATGCCAGAATCCAGCATTGCCTGAATCTGACCACGTTGTACGCTAGTTAATTGATGATAGTGTTTAGAAATGCTAGAATTTGAGTTGGTCATGAAGATCTTCCTTTCTTGATTTTTCGTCACTTCAAGTTTAGGTCTTCATGGCCTTTTTGTTTAACACTTAGTGTTGCACTTCAATTTTAAATCCGGGACTCATATTTTTTTCACTGTTTTTATGTTTTTGTCTTGATCGAATAGAGCTTGAGCAATATTTTTGGTAAAATCATTCATGAAGGAGTTC
>NZ_PCYU01000078.1:0-481 GCF_002553775.1 Lactobacillus sp. UMNPBX16 | reverse complement strand
CTTACTCAAGAATTCTCTTCTCGGTCGCTCTACAATCTGTTCTCTTTGATTGTCTCGGTTTTTTGCTTGGATTATATTCAGTTTTCAATGTACTAGCTCTTTGATCCTTTTTCTGGATCAATGGAGGCTAACGGGTTCGAACCGATGACCTCCTGCGTGCAAAGCAGGTGCTCTCCCAACTGAGCTAAGCCCCCAGAGTATTTTACTTTCGGCCAGACATAACTTTAACTCTTTTTCCTCGTTATGTCAATGGGCCTAAATGGACTTGAACCATCGACCTCACGCTTATCAGGCGTGCGCTCTAAACCAGCTGAGCTATAGGCCCGACTAACGCTTGGCGTTTTTCAAATCTTTGAGGTACTACCCTCAAAACTAAACAAAGTTTCTCAGTGTGCTTCCGCTTGCTCTGGATACTTCTCTTAGCATTCCTGCTCTCCATATCCTTCGCTTCCTTAGAAAGGAGGTGATCCAGCCGCAGGTT
>NZ_PCYU01000077.1:0-429 GCF_002553775.1 Lactobacillus sp. UMNPBX16 | reverse complement strand
CTCACAGCCGTTTACACAAGAATTTATACTGAACCATTTTTTCTGTTGATGAATATTTATGATATTCTGTCTCAATTAAGCTATTTAGGAGTTGTGCTATGTCCTCTGTTAATGATTGTATTAAATTTGATCTCGATATTAAATTTTACAACAATTTCTATAAATTCTTCAATGGAGTGCAATACAAAGTCTACGAAGCCCTTTTAAAGCAGCCCACTTGTCCATTCTGTGGCTTTCCGGCAGAAAAAATAACGTATCCATCAATACCATTCAGAGTACAGACTCCTCAAAGCTCCTTGGAAGCCCTATTTAAAAAAATTTCAAGACTTAGAAAAGCTTCATTATAGAACTTTAATAGCACACAAAAAGGCGGAAGCCTCTGGCCCCCGCCTCTTTCATATTCCGCTAGCTCCGGCTGTCAGACTCGAA
>NZ_PCYU01000076.1:0-2799 GCF_002553775.1 Lactobacillus sp. UMNPBX16 | reverse complement strand
CACGTTGACCACGGTAAGACTACCTTGGTTAACCAATTATTGAAGCAATCTGATACTTTGCCAGAACACATGAATCTGGAAGATCGTGCTATGGACTCAAATGCCATTGAACGTGAACGCGGTATTACTATTTTGTCTAAGAACACTGCTGTTAAGTATAAGGATACTACTATCAACATCTTGGATACACCAGGTCACGCTGACTTTGGTGGGGAAGTAGAACGTGTTATGCACATGGTTGACGGTGCATTGCTTTTGGTTGATGCCTATGAAGGTCCAATGCCACAGACTCGTTTCGTTTTAAAGAAAGCTTTGGAAGCTGGCGTAAAACCTATCGTTGTTTTAAACAAGATTGACCGTCCAGGCGCTCGTCCTAAGAAGGTTTTGGATGATGTACTTGAACTTTTCATCGAATTAGGTGCCAACGATGAACAGCTTGACTTCCCAGTTGTTTATGCATCAGCTTTGAATGGTACTTCATCATATGATCCAGATCCAAGTACTCAAAAGGAAACTATGGATCCAATCTTTGATACCATTATTAAGAATATTCCTGCTCCAGTAGACAACTCTGATGAGCCATTACAATTCCAAATCACCATGCTTGATTGGGATGACTATGTTGGTCGTATCGGTGTTGGTAGAATTTACCGTGGTAAGGTTAAAGTTAGTGACAACATCACTGTTATGAAGCGTGATGGTTCAACTCAAAACTTCCGTGTTACTAAGTTATTTGGTTACTTTGGCTTGAAACGTAACGAAATTAAGGAAGCTAAGGCTGGAGATATTATTGCCATTAGTGGTATTAATGATATCTACGTGGGTGAAACTATTGCATCAGCTGAACATCCAGAAGCATTGCCACTTCTTAAGATTGATCCACCAACTCTTCAAATGGACTTTGTTGCCAACGATTCACCATTTGCAGGTCGTGAAGGTGATCAAGTAACTCCTAAGAAGCTTGAAGATCGTTTGATTCGTCAAACTCGTACCGATGTTTCTTTGAAGGTTGAACCAACTGATCAATTGAACGCTTGGACTGTTTCAGGTCGTGGTGAACTTCACCTTTCAATTTTGGTTGAAGAACTTCGTCGTGAAGGCTTCGAATTACAACTTTCACGTCCTAAGGTTATTTACCGTGAAATTGATGGTACTATGTGCGAACCATTTGAATCAGTACAAATCGATACTCCAGATGAATATGTTGGTTCTGTTATTGACTCACTTTCACAAAGAAAAGGTGAGATGAAGAATATGGAATCAACTGGTAATGGTCAAACTCGTCTTGAATTTTTAGTTCCATCACGTGGTTTGATTGGTTACAATAATGAATTCATGTCACAAACTGGTGGATATGGTATCATGAACCACACCTTTGAAGCATATAAGCCAGTAGTAAAGAACTGGAACCCAGGTCGTCGTAATGGTGCATTGGTATCCATTAACCAAGGTCAATCAACTACTTACTCACTTCAATCAGTAGAACAACGTGGTGAGTTATTCATCGGTGCTGGTGTTGAAGTTTACGAAGGTATGATTGTTGGACAATCATCACGTGAACGTGATATTGCTGTTAACGTAACTAAGGGTAAGAACTTAACTAACACTCGTGCTGCCGGTAAGGACCACGCTGCTGCTATTAAGACTCCTAGAACGTTGACTCTTGAAGAAGCTATCGAATTCTTAAATGATGATGAATATTGTGAAGTAACTCCCGAATCTATTCGTTTACGTAAGAAGATTTTGAACACTTCAGAACGTCAAAAGGCTGATAAGAAGCGTAACCGTGCTAACTAAGATAGTTTAATAAATTTTAAAAGGTCGTCACTTGATAGAAGTGATGATCTTTTTGTTTTATAATGAAAAAAGTATTATTTAGATAAAGGGGCAACGCTTGTGCGTCGAAAATTACGTTATCTTAATTACCAGATTTTTATTCCCTATCTTATTTTAGTAGTGGTTGGGATAATTTTGGTATATTCAGCTAGTTCAGATATTTTATTAGTTAATGGATTTAAGCCAAATGTCTATGGGATACGGCAAGCAATCTATGCTATAGTAGCTTTCTTTTTGTTTGGGATTCCGTTTTTTGCATTAAGAATCAAAGTATTTAAAAATCCAAAGTTTGTAGGGGGATTTTTATTAATTTGTATACTTATGCTAGGATGGCTAGTATTTCTACGTTTTGCTCATGGCAGTAGTGCGGCAGTTAATGGTGCTGTAGGTTGGATTAACTTGGGCTTTATCAATTTGCAGCCACTAGAAGTTACTAAATTGGCTCTGGTCATTTATTTGGCATATGTACTAGACAGAAGAGATGGAAAATTAGTCAAGGGTAAGATCAAACATAATTTGTCACACCCAGCAATTTTGGCGGCTTTTTTAATGTGTTTGGTTATTGTTGAACCTGATTTTGGTGGGACAGCAATTTTATTTATGATCACTTTAGTAATGTTTTCAGTATCAGGGGTTCCAACTAAATTAGCTTTAACTTGGTTAGCTGGGATTGTGATCTTAGTGGCAGCTGTATTTTTTATTGTAGTTGCCTGGAATCCTGGATTTTTACAAAGAAGTTATCAATTCCAACGACTAATGTCGTTCTTGCATCCCTTTGAATTAGAGCAAAAAGGTGGGGCCCAGCTAGTTAACTCCTATTATGCAATCCACAATGGGGGATTATTTGGCGTAGGACTAGGTAATAGTATGCAAAAGCGAGGTTACTTACCAGAGCCGTATACCGACTTTATTTTATCCATTACAGCAGAAGAAGTAGGTGTGATTCTGACAATTTTATTGGTT
>NZ_PCYU01000075.1:0-1597 GCF_002553775.1 Lactobacillus sp. UMNPBX16 | reverse complement strand
GTAAGTGTCAATATTTTTGCGGTAGGTTGTGAACCATTAGTCTAACCTTAATTTCTTAAATATTTATCTGATTTATTTTCCTACCGAAATCATTCAAATAGCTATGACCTGCCGTTAAACTTTCAATTATTCCATGATGAATGCCCAGATGGGTTTCATGCATCTTTCTTAGACTAGCACGAACTGCACCTTTCAATTCTTCCTGATCACCAATATCCAGCTGTCCACCAGCGAACTCACTGCTAAGCCAGTATTCCAGTTCATTGTTTTTGATACAAGTCAGTACACGCAAGATTCCTTCGGCACCATCTTCTGACCAGTATTTTCCTTGCCCTTTGACGCGATAGGTATATTTGCGATGATTGCTTTCACAGCAGCCAATTGCTTTAATTACCGACAAATGACGCATTTTGAATGGTTTTATATCCGCCCAGCGACGATGAAGATAGCTGCGCAGAAGCTTTAGGTTTTCATGATTTTCTGGCGTATTCAGTTCATCAATCAGATTGCTTTCAATCGTGTCTAAAATTACATCAGTTAAGTGACGGTCATATTTAAACTCAACTGCGCTGATCAATTTGCCTTGCATAGCTGGCATAAAGCTTAGACGGTCCTTAATTTTTTTATTCAAGTGAAAGACATCCAAGAAGTGTTCGTGCTGCCGGCAATAACCAACTATTTCATCAAAATCTTTCTTGGCATAACCGGCACCGCCATCGGCATTACTGATGATTAAAGTATCGCTTAAGTCATAGGTATTAGCTAAATAGGTTTTAATTTCTTGCAAAGCATCCAAGCGGCTTAAAGAAACAAACTCTTTGGCCTGAACTCTCTTCCTGCGCTTTTGGCTTAAATTAATAATATCCTCACAGACTTGATAGCGATGAAACTCTAGCCGTTTCTTGGTGCCCTTAATCACAACACCATCGCCTTCAAGATAAAGTACTGGCACCTTTTTCCTTTGGGTAATGCCATCGTATCTTTCTTCCGACTGTTGTTGGTTTTTAATCAGTTTGCCTGCTTGAACTATCAGTTTGCCAACTTGACTATGACTAATGTTAAAACAAGAAAGGGTATTAACTGCCAAAGCAGTGTTACGGTAAGTTGCCACAGCACTAACCTGTAAAACATCCTTCACTGCTAAAACACTATAACGCTTATACTTGTCATAGCCCATCAGCTCATCCAGCGGGTATTTAGCCTTTTTGCCTGGACAAATATATCTCCTGCGCCAATAGCTAATCTCTCCAAAGACAGTTACAACTGAACGCTTATTTCTCTTTTCAATCTGATAGCCTTGCTTTTTAGTCTCCTCAACTAAACCAGCATCAACTTCTTCTAGCGCTAGTTTCATTAATTCTCTAATTAGATTAAAGAAATAGCACATTAATGCCTTTTCACGAGCAATAACATTATTTTCAGACTTAATAATTTTCACGATATCAGTTATAATAGATTCCATAAAAGACCAGCTTCTAATGTGTTTTTGTTCTTAACATCAGACTACTGGTCTTTTTGTTTTAGCTCAAGTCCAAATTCAAAGGACTTGAGCTTTTTAATTATTTATTCAACTTACCGCAAAAAATTATACACTTAG
>NZ_PCYU01000074.1:0-1099 GCF_002553775.1 Lactobacillus sp. UMNPBX16 | reverse complement strand
TGAATCATTTAACAATGTGATCAAGCGCAAAGCTAAGCCTAAGGCAGAGTTTCCAACTGAACAGTCGCTTGATGCTTTTATTGGTATTCAGGCAATGAGCTACAATGACCGTTATTTCAATCGAATTCATAAAGGCTTTGGTCAGGTTCAGGACACCTTAGAATCCTACTTTGATTAAATAAATAATTAAAAAATCAATTTACGAGAAAGATCTATTTACACAAAAGATTTGACAGTTTCAAAACAGTCAAAGTAGACTATAATTAAAAATAATTATTGCAAAGGAAAAATAAAATATGAAAAATAAATTTTCAATGATAATTCTTTTCCCCCTGTTTTTTAGCCTATCAGCCTGTTCCAACCGTTCTAGTCGTCCCGCTACAGTTAACGAAACAGTAAGCAGCTCTGCGACACATAAGGCATCCAAACAGGCAAATGAGTTTAAGCCTAATTTAAAAAAGAAATATCCTGGCTTTAAGTTAACCAGCATCCCCGAACAATTTCGCGGTACCTGGTATCGTAGCGATCCACTGAGCAAATCAGCTCGCAAATTAATTATCAACAAGCATACAATTGGTGACTCAGTAGTTTATCGACAAGTGGATAAGTCCATTAAATTAGATCATAATTCTGAGCAAAAGAATAAAACCTATTCTGGTGGTGATTCCATGATCGCCATCGAACAACATCAAGGGCAGACTTGGATGCGCGTTCGTGAGTTTTTAACACCTGTAGATATTATTTATATTACTGGTCAATTTAAAGGACATCCTTGTTTATATCTTGCATATTCTTCCGGAGATATCCACAACGCACTTTTCAAAAACAAAGCACTAGCAATTAAGTATAAAAACTATGACTTTTCTAAAATTAAATCATGAAAGATATTAACAATCTACTACAACAAAAAAGTAACTTACTCTTAAAAATTAGCTCGTTACCCTTAAACCTATTCCCTTATTTAGTATTCAGCTTAATTATTAAACAAAATACTGCAATCAGCGTGCTGCCTTTTGCACTGCTATGAAAAATGTAAGCAAATGTATGACTATGTTTTATTTTCATACATTTTGGACTATTCGTGCTTTCCATTTCTCTT
>NZ_PCYU01000073.1:0-402 GCF_002553775.1 Lactobacillus sp. UMNPBX16 | reverse complement strand
TGTTTTTTTTGTTCGAAACAATCATACGAGAAAGTATCTCCTTTTTCTAATGTTTAAAGAAATAAATTTAAGGAATCATTCATCATTACACAGTCTATTTTACATTCTCGATAACGGTTCAGTATAAAAACTTGTGTAAACGGCTGTGAGATTTAGGATGCCTTTCGGGATATTTCCATTAATCGCAGAAAGAAGTATTCATCATCTGGATACCCATAACCCTTACGTCTCTCAGTCTTGATCTTATTGTTGATACCCTCAAGTTTGCCAGTTGATATCCCGTATTTGGCGAACGTGTAGATCCCTCTCAAATGGTTATTTAAGAGACGCGCAAACCAAATAAAGTGGCTATTCTCAGTTGCCTTGCAGATGTCTATGATCTCTTCAAGTCTAACGCACATT
>NZ_PCYU01000072.1:0-287 GCF_002553775.1 Lactobacillus sp. UMNPBX16 | reverse complement strand
AATGTGCGTTAGACTTGAAGGGATCATAGACATCTGCAAGGCAACTGAGAATAGCCACTTTATTTGGTTTGCGCGTCTCTTAAATAACCATTTGAGAGGGATCTACACGTTCGCCAAATACGGGATATCAACTGGCAAACTTGAGGGTATCAACAATAAGATCAAGACTGAGAGACGTAAGGGTTATGGGTATCCAGATGATGAATACTTCTTTCTGCGATTAATGGAAATATCCCGAAAGGCATCCTAAATCTCACAGCCGTTTACACAAGAATTTATACTGAACC
>NZ_PCYU01000071.1:0-4159 GCF_002553775.1 Lactobacillus sp. UMNPBX16 | reverse complement strand
GGGATCATAGCCCAGAAATGCAGTCAATTCAGCTTCTAACAAGTTATTAACAGCCTGTTGTAGCTCTTTGCGCAATAAATCATTTATTTTGTCTGGATTGAATAGAGCTTGAGCAAAATCTTTGGTAAAATCATTCATGAAGGAGTTCTTCTTTCTGTATGTGTTTTTTTGTTCAAACCAATCATACGAGAAAGGAACTCCTTTTTCTAATGTTTAAAGAAATAAATTTAAGGAATCATTCATCCTTACACAAACTATTTTACGGTCTCTAACTTATTGAAATATGGATTAAACTTTAAGAATTTATATTCAAGAATAAAATGGCATTTATTATTTTTAGTAAATCGTTCATTGTTGCATGAAAGTATTTCCGAAATATTGCCAAAAGGTATTTCAAAAGATTATCCAATTTCATTAGAATTTTCAATTAATCTCTCTAAGTCTATCGAAGAAAATTATCATGTGCATGTAAATCAAGAAGAAATTGATTATTGTGTTATCTATTTTCAAATGTTCCTAGATGAAAGAACTGAGAATCGCACTGATGAAGTGAATGTTGCATTTATAGGATCTATTCGAAATTCAGTTAAAAGTTTTATTGAAAATAAACTTTTGCAAGTATTTGATCAACTTAAAACTACAGATTTTAGTTCTATTTCAAAATTTAATGAAGTTGATCCAAGTAATTATTTAATGGCATTTTCAGATAAACCTTTCTCCTCCCCAAAAACACAAGTTGTCAATATTGGAACTGTTTTTAGACCAGAAGCGTTATCAACTATCTTACAAATATCTGTAGTTGAACATCTTACTGAATTAAATCTTTGTAAAATTTTCGTTACTAAGATTAATGCAAAAAATTATCATGAAGAAGTAAAAAAGTTGATTGCTGATCAAGTTAAGGTGGGAGAATTCAATGAAGATTTTGAAGAAAAATGGAGTAACCGCGAGAAAGATATAGGTAATATCTTTTCAAATGGTATTGCAATCCCTCATGCAGTAGATAGTTCCAATAAACAGCGAATCTTAATTAGTGTTGGAATTGTTAACAATAAATTATCTTTTAGAAATAGAGAAGTAAAACTTATATTTTTGATAGCCATTCCAAATACTTTAAATGATGATTTAGTAAATGCCACTTCTCGTGTTTATGATCTAATTGAATTAATTTCTCGTAATAGTGTTCTATATAGTAATTTCTTAAAATATGATAATTCCAAAAAGTTAGGTCAAATAGCGGAGGGTGTATAAAATGAATATTTTGTATATTTGTATTATTCTTGCTGTTGTATTTTTATTACAAAGTGTTTTGGGATTCTTACAAATTCAAAACTTTGTTAAAGAATTTCGAAAGATGTGTAAAAAAGGCAAAGTTCTGATAGGGAAGAACCCCAAAAAGATGAGAGCAGGAACTCTGTTATTACTGAATATTGATAAAGAAGCAAATATTCAAGATGCAGAAATTATGAAAGGCGTTACGATTTTTGCTAGATTCAAAAAAATAGAAAAATTAAAAAATAAGTCATTACCCTTATTGGCTAGTTCTTATGATGAAATGCAAGAGTTTGATTCTTTAACTCAAGAGTGCATCTTAAATGCTTATCGGAATTATATTAACTTTAAGACTGGAAAAATGAGTCGATCTGATTTAGATACAAGTATAAATACAAATTTTCTATCGTTACCAGTCTTTCAAATGTGGAAAAATGATCTAACATCAAAATTTGTACTTCTAAAGAATAAACTCAGTAGATAGTTCGAAAGAAGGTAAAGAAAATGTCGTATATTATTAAATTTGCTACCTGGTTTATTGGTTTGTTCCAGGCAGGTGGGAAACAGTTTTCTAGTTGGGTAAGTGGAATTATTCCATTAGTCCTTATTATGTTGGTATTTATGAATGCATTAATTGCTCTAATTGGTCAAAAAAGAATGGATAAATTTGCGCAAGCATCTTCAAGTAATCCATTCATGAGATATTTAGTTCTTCCATTCTTAGCAGCATTTATGTTAGGTAATCCATTAGCTCACACAATGGGTAAGTTCTTACCAGAATATTACAAGCCAAGTTATTATGCATCATGTGCACAATTCTGTCATACAAGTAATGGTGTGTTTCCACACATTAATCCTGCGGAATACTTTATTTGGTTAGGTATTGCAAGCGGTGTTCAAAAATTAGGCTTGAATACGATGGATTTGGCTATCAGATACTTATTAGTTGGTTTAGTAATGAACTTTATTGGTGGTTGGATTACAGACTTTACAACAGCTTATGTATGTAGAACAACTGGAATTGAATTATCTAAGAAAGTTGGCTTCCATTAATTAGTTTTAGAAAGTAGATGAATTAATATGTCTAAGTGGAGAAGTGTTAAAGTTGTTCGTGGTTCAGGTGGCTGGGGAGGCCCTTTGGTAATTACTCCAACTGAACAAAAACATACAATTTTATATGTTACTGGTGGGAATCGTCCTAAAATTATTGATAAGCTTGTTAAACTTACAGGGATGAAAGCAGTTGACGGTTTTAAAACTTCAATTCCAGATGACGAAATAGCAGTTGCTGTAGTTGATTGTGGTGGTACACTACGTTGTGGTATTTATCCAAAGAAGAAAATTAAGACAATCAATGTCTTACCAACTGGAAAATCAGGTCCGTTAGCAGATTTTATTGTTCCAGAACTTTATGTATCTGCAGTAGATGTTGATCAAATCTCTTTAGCCAAACAGTCTGATGAGACCGAAACAGCTGAACAAACTGCTTCAACTTCTGATGAAGATAAAAAAGAAAGTGAAACTATAGATACCAGTAAGACAATTACTCAACAAAGTGATAAAGGAAGTTGGGTAGGTAAAATCGGTATTGGAATTGGTAAAATTGTTGCAACTTTCAATCAAGCTGCTAAGAAATCTGTAAAAACAGTTATTGAAACCATCTTACCATTTATGGCATTTGTATCTCTTCTGATCGGTTTCATTAATGGTTCCGGTATTGGTAAATGGTTTGCTAAGCTAATGACTCCACTTGCAGGTAATGTATGGGGATTAATGGTCTTAGGATTTATTTGCTCACTTCCATTCTTGTCTCCATTACTTGGACCTGGAGCTGTTATTGGTCAAATAATAGGAACTTTAATTGGCGTTGAAATTGGTAAAGGAAATATTGCACCACAATATGCACTTCCGGCTTTGTTTGCTATTAATACGCAAAATGGTTGTGACTTTATTCCAGTTGGTTTAGGATTAATGGATGCAGATGCTAAAACTGTTGAAGTTGGTGTAACCTCAGTACTTTACTCAAGGTTTATCAATGGTGTTCCAAGAGTTTTTGTAGCTTGGTTAGCAAGCTTTGGATTGTATAGTGGAAAGTAACAGGAATAGTAATTATGAGCGTTGGAACAAAAAGTATTTTTGAAACAAAAGTTAGAGAAATAGGTAAGGAAGCACAAGATTTTAAATCAATAAATATGCTAATTTTCTTTGGACCAGAAGCTCCAAGTATATTAAAAGATTCCTGCTTCATTATTGATTTAAATGATGTTAATGGTGAAATAAAAAAAGGCATGACTTTAAGAATAGGTGATCATGACTATTTGATTACAGCAGTTGGCAATGAAGTGAATACTAATCTTAAAAATTTAGGTCATATTGCTGTGAGATTCACTGGTGATGAAGCTGCGGAGCTTCCGGGATCACTATATGTTGAGAAAAAAGAATTTCCTAATATTAAAATAGGCACTAGAGTTACAATTTATTAAATTTTAGCTAATTTTTGAATTAGTTAATATCAAAGTATAGGTTCTAGTTCGTATTTTAAAATAAAGTACTTAACAATTAAAAAATAATAAAAAATATATTGATTAACAAAAACTTGAAATATATCAGACTATACCAGAACCTTTATTGAGACTGTAAAATAGTTTGTGTAAGGATGAATGATTCCTTAAATTTATTTCTTTAAACATTAGAAAAAGGAGTTCCTTTCTCGTATGATTGGTTTGAACAAAAAAACACATACAGAAAGAAGAACTCCTTCATGAATGATTTTACCAAAGATTTTGCTCAAGCTCTATTCAATCCAGACAAAATAAATGATTTATTGCGCAAAGAGCTACAACAGGCTGTTAATAACTTGTTAGAAGCTGAATTGACTGCATTTCTG
>NZ_PCYU01000070.1:0-438 GCF_002553775.1 Lactobacillus sp. UMNPBX16 | reverse complement strand
GCTCCAACTTTTGGTCAAGCAGTCTTCCATATTGGCGATATTAATACCGTTCAAATGTGGATCGTTGTCTTTACATTCTTACTTGTTACTTTCTTTGATACCACTGGTACCTTAATTGGTTTGGTTCAACAAGCAGGTCTGATGAAGGACAACAAGATGCCACGTGCTGGTGAAGCTCTAGCAGCTGATTCCAGTGGTATGTTGGTCGGTTCTGTTCTTGGTACCTCACCTGTCGGTGCCTTCGTTGAATCAAGTTCTGGTATCGCTGTTGGTGGTCGTACCGGTTTAACTGCCGTTTGGGTTGGTATTTTCTTCCTTATTTCAACTATCTTCAGTCTAATTTTGAGTGTTTTCACTTCCCAAGTTACAGCACACGCTTGAATTATTGTTGGGGTATTAATGGCCGAAAACTTGGCACACGTTTGCTGGTCTAATCTT
>NZ_PCYU01000006.1:0-2269 GCF_002553775.1 Lactobacillus sp. UMNPBX16 | reverse complement strand
CAAGAATTTATACTGAACCGTATTTTTTACTGGTATATCATATCTATTATTAATAAATTGGATTCACTAAATAGTAAAGGCCGTGTAAACAATCATTCTTGGATTGCTTGCACGGCCTTTTTTGCTTTTATTTTTCCATTAAACTGTTTATCAATTCAACTGTGGGCGTTGTTTGCATTAGTTTAGGAACATTAACAGTTATCCATTCAACATCTTTATTCCACCATGCCAGGTTTTCTAATGCTTGAATAACTTCTGGTTCAAATCTTGGTTTGATGAGTTGAATTGGATTGCCACCGACAATTGTATATGGAGCGACGTCTTTTGTTACGACACTATTTGCTCCGATAATGGCACCGTCACCTATTTTTACGCCTGGTAGGACGGTCACATTTTGCCCAAACCACACGTCATTTCCGACTACAGTATCACCTTTCAACGGCAAATCAGTCAGTTCAGGAGTATATTTCTGCCAATCGCCACCCAAAATATTAAATGGATAAGTTGAAATACCTTTCATTACGTGATTGGCACCGTTCATAATAAATTCAATACCACTGGCGATAGAACAGAATTTACCGATGATTAATTTGTCGCCTAGAAATTCATAGTGATGGGTAACGTGTTTCTCAAAATCGGTGGGATTTACTGGGTCATCATAATAGGTGTAGTCCCCAATTTCAATATTGGGACTTTTGATCACGTTCTTGATAAAGACAACCTCTTTGATGGCTGGATTGGGATAAATTGCATTTGCGTCAGGTATGGTCATGTTAGTACCTCCGAATTGAGTTATTTGATTTTAATTATAGTCTAGAAGATTGGTAGCGTCAAGAATCTTGTGTAAATGAAATGCCTTCGTACATATAATATGTAACTAACTCAAATAAATGATGCTTCCAAGGTGTCCTGGAGTCCTTTAAAGCCTCGGTGGATCCGCTTCAGAGACTTCTCGTTATAAGCATTAAACTGAGAAACCAGGAATCGATCCAGTGAATCTTCCGTTGGAAATTGTTCTTTGCGGTGGGTGGTGCGCTTGAGATGCTTGTTAAAGTTCTCAATCAAGTTAGTGGAGTAGAGTGATTGCCGAATGGCTGGTGGAAAGTCCATGAAAGTGAGCAGATTCGGCATTTTAAGCAGATCTTTGATTAACTTGGGATAGGTACGATGCCAGTTGTTGGCGAACTCATTCAGTTTCAGTTCGGCTGCTTCACGATTGGCAGCCCAATGAACTTGTTTAAAGTCATTGATCACGGCCTTACGGTCTTTCACCCGAACTTTGTTTATCAAATTACGCCCAACATGAACCAGGCAACGTTGTCGTTTAGCTTTGGGAAAATGCCGATTTAAACCTTCATCCAAACCAACTAACCCATCGGCCACAAACAACAGCACATCTTTGACACCTTGCTTAATCAGGGTTCCCAGTAATTCAGTCCAGATCCCAGTTGATTCCGTCGGCGCCACTTGGTAGTTCAGCACTTCTTTCGTACCATCTGGACGAATGCCAATCGCAATATGAACCGCTTCTTTTTGAACGGTATCCCGCTTTAACGGCAAGTAAGTGGCATCTAAGAAGATAGCCGCATATTGTGAAGCCAGTCGACGTTGCTGGAAAGCTTGAACCTGTTCATTGACGGCTTTAGTCATGTTGGAAACCGTGGCTTTGGAGTAGTGAGCACCGTACATATTCTCAATGAGTTCGGCAATTTCAGCAGTGGTAATTCCCTTGGTATACAACTGAATAACCGTTGTTTCTAAATTATCACTGTGCCGACCGTAGGCTGGCAAGGTATGATTTTCAAACCGGCCATTGCGATCTCGAGGAATGGTTAAGTTAAGTTGGCCGTACTTCGTATCAAACGAGCGCTCATAACTGCCGTTGCGGTTATTACCAGTGTTAATCCCAGCGTATGAGTAGCGTTCGTAACCCAAAAACTCTGCCAATTCAGTTTGAAGCAGCTGGTTGATGGCGATTTCAAGGTGGTGACGAAAAACTTCGTCCAAATCTTGTTTTTGGGCTAGTGCAGCGATAATTTCTGTGGTAAGTTCATTCATGGGGAATGCCTCCTGTGATGTTTTCTGTGGTTACTAAATATCATAAGGGAAGGCATTCCCTATTTCTATACAATTTAGAAATCTTTTGTGCGTTTACACAAGATATTTTACGCTCTCCAATCCCAAGAAGCCATTGATAAACGAAATGAGAAATTGACCCATTATTTGACGGAAGAATTGCAGGTATTAAAGGTTCAGTATAAATTCTTGT
>NZ_PCYU01000069.1:0-249 GCF_002553775.1 Lactobacillus sp. UMNPBX16 | reverse complement strand
GCGACCCCCACCATGGCAAGGTGATGTTCTACCACTGAACTACTTCCGCAACAACAGATATTATTATAGCAGGTATCTGATACATTGCAATAGTTTTTTGTAAAAAATTCAAAAAGTTTTCTTACATCTAAAACTGCATATATGGAAAAATAAAAAGCTCATCCAAAGATGAGCTTTTGTCTTGGAGCGGAAGACGGGATTCGAACCCGCGACCCCCACCATGGCAAGGTGATGTTCTACCACTGAACT
>NZ_PCYU01000068.1:0-2206 GCF_002553775.1 Lactobacillus sp. UMNPBX16 | reverse complement strand
TATTTATTACGCAAAAAAAGCCCAGAATTTTTTCTGGACTTCAAATTTTTTTGAATTTTTTTAGTAATGTGTCTTTAGATAGTTTAATGCATCATCAAAAGTGCTCACAGGGACAATTTTCATTTTGGTGTGAATTTTCTTTGCGGTTCTCTTAGCAACTGCATAATTAGTTTCACTTTTCTTCACACTGGTTGAATCAGTCGGCGCAAAGAAGACCTCTGCACCTTCTCTGCTAGCAGCTACCACTTTTTTATCAACGCCACCAATGATTCCTACTTTTCCAGTAGGTGAAATCGTACCTGTTCCCGCAATCTTATGTCCCTTACTTAAGTTCTGCTTGGTAAAGACCTCATAGCTTTCAAGTGTGAACATCAATCCGGCTGAGGGGCCACCGATTTCGCCAGCATTAATTTTTAACTTAGGCTTAGTTTTCACAACTACATGCTCAACTAATTGAATTCCAATTCCTGGCTTATTAGTACCCTTTACCTTAACAATTTTGCCAGTAAAGTGTTTCTCTTGCTTACCACGCAAAACTGAGATTGTTACTCGTGCACCAATTTTTTGTTTACGCAAATAATTCATCATCTCTTCAGTTGACCTGAAACGATGCCCGTTTGCGCCTAAAACGGTATCACCAATTTGGAGCTTATTTTTAAAACTAGAATTTTTCTGGACTTCCATTACATAAACGCCTAGATATTTTAAGCTATGCTGTTTACCTGCTTTTTTAGCTGCATAATAAATTGCATTCTGCTGACTTGTTTCCATATACCAGTTTTGCAACTCATTATATTGAGCACTAGTTTGACCTCCTAGCAGCTCCTTGCTTGATACACGCTCATCATAGGGACGAGTAAAACTCCATAGATATTGCAAAACCGGAGCCGGCCGACTAGTTACGCTAACTGTCACCAAATAAAAATTATTCGGACGTTTATTTGATGACTTAATAAACTGGCCCACGGGCATTGCCTCACCAGGATATTCAATATAATAATCGGTCGGCCAAACAGCAAGTACCACTAATAAAACAAGCGCAATTAGTGCCAAGAGCCAATTACGCAAGTGCTTTTTCGATTGATTGTTTTTCTTATTATTCATGTTTTAGCTTCTCTCTCAATGCAATCGCTGCTTTTTTAGGTAAAAACAGACTAACATCTTCATCAAAACGAGCTAATTCCTTAATCATGCTTGAAGCTACAAAAGAATTTTCTGGACTCGTAAAAAGCAAAACTGTATTCACATCTGGAGCCAATTTTTTATTAATCCCAGCAATCTCCTGTTCATAGCGGAAATCAGCACTGTTGCGTACACCGCGCACCATAACTTTAGCATGCAATTCATGTGCTAAATTTACGGTTACTTCTTCCGGTCTTTCTAGCACTTCAATATTAGGTATTTCCTTTAGTGCATCCCTGATTAGATCAGCACGTTCTTCAGGCGTAAACAAGTATTTCTTAGCTGTATTGGTCATCGCAACTACATATACTTTATCAAAAATTTCAGCAGCCTTTTTAGCGGTCTCCACATGCCCATTAGTAATCGGATCAAAACTTCCTGGAAATAAAGCGATTGTCATTATTAGTCCTTTCGATAAATCCTCACAATTGTTTTTCCTAAATGGTGTTCTTTGATCAATGAAAAACCAGTAATTTCACCCAGTTCTGTATGATCATCAGTTTCTGCTACCACAATTGCATGATCATTAAGTAGGTTCGACTTTACCATCTGCAACATGTCCTTAGCGATTTTTTCTTTGGCATAGGGCGGATCAAGAAAAACTAGATCAAACTTTTCATCATTCTCAGAAAATAATTTTAATGCTGCAGAGCTGCGCATATTATAAACATTAAAACGCTGCTCTTCCTTAGTTAAAGCAACATTTTTCTTAATAATTGTACAAGCAGCATGATTAATATCAACCAGACTCGCATGGTCACAGCCCCTTGAAACAGCTTCAATTCCTAAGGCACCACTACCAGCATATAAGTCTAAAACATTACCACCCTGAAAAAATTGTCCCAATGAATTAAAAAGGGATTCTTTCACCTTATCACTGGTTGGTCTTGTCCGATTACTTTTCAAAGTAAATAAATTTCTTTTAGCATATTTCCCTGAAATAATTCTCATTTTAGTTGATTCTCACTTTTTTCTTGTTCAAGTTGCAATTTCTTTTCTGCTTTTTGGGCCATCTCAGCTAATT
>NZ_PCYU01000067.1:0-1240 GCF_002553775.1 Lactobacillus sp. UMNPBX16 | reverse complement strand
CGAAAATTGCAATTTCAAATTGAACACTTTTGAAAATTAAATTCTGTATATTGAATCTAATCTTCTTTCAAATAGTTCATCTGGAGTATGGTAGCTCAATACTTTTCTAGGTAGATCATTAATCCAGAGCTCAATTGAGAAGATGTCATCCAAGCTATAATTCTTAACATACTCACCTTTAGGAATAAAGCGTCTAATTAAACGATTATGACATTCAACCCCGCCTTTATCACAAGAAGTATAAGGATGAGCATAGTAGACTAAAGTGTTTGAGATATCCTCAAGCTGGGAAAGATCCGCAAATTCAGAACCGTTGTCTGTAGTTACCGTTTTAAAGACTTCATTCCAATGTTCTTGATATTGAGCCTTCAAGTTGTTAAAGGCCGTCATTACGCTGCCAGCTGTCTTGTCAGGAATTGGAACTATCATGAACTTACGGGTCATTCGCTCATACAAGGTCAGCAGAACTTCATCGTCTTTGGTTTTATGCCCTAAGACCAGATCACATTCCCAGTGACCGAACTCTTTGCGCTGATCAATATATTTGGGCCTGTCTTCAATACTGCGGCCAAGTTTCTTTTTATTTGCACGAATACGCTTGGTTTTGGTATTGCGGGTAAGTTTTTCTGGCAGATCAGTATTTTGAATCTGGAGAAGGCCTGAATCTACGTAGCGGTAAAGAGTTCTGGTGCAGACAATCTGATTCCTGGTAAACAGTCCCGTTGCCAGGGAGCGGCCAACACAGGCATCCAAAGACCAGCCAGAGTTAAAGAAATGTTCTTGAACATAATCAATGAAGTGCTTCTTAAGCAGATAGTGCGGCTTACGTCCAGAATTCAAGCGGTGACGATTATAAGCCTCTTGACCAGCTTTAGCGTGATAGCGTTTGACATTGCCGTTATACAAAGTGACAGTACCGCGATCTATTTCATATTTGATCGTACTAGGAGAGCAGTTAAGCTTGCGTGCAATAGCACGCATGGAATAGCCTTCTTTGCGCAAAGTTTGGATTTCAACTCTGTTTTCAAAAGAAAGATGCTTGCCTTTAGTATGAGTGTCTGTGATAGAATGTAATAAGTTCATTTGAATCTCTTTTCTAGAAGTTTTTGTGGTTAATTACATTCTATCAAAGAGTCCAAATGGACTTTTTTTAATATTTGAACGAAGTGTTCAATTTGATTTTACAATCCGCCTAAAAATAAAATTTACAATTTACATTGACTTATCACCACATGACTTT
>NZ_PCYU01000066.1:0-320 GCF_002553775.1 Lactobacillus sp. UMNPBX16 | reverse complement strand
TGAAAGCCTGCTAGATTCCTTGCTCGGTTGTTTTCAGTATTGTAATAGCTAAGCAAGAAAAAGTCGCTTTCAATCGTTCTCCTAATTGCCATTAATTAGTGATCGTTATGCTTTTTAGAGCCTTTCATATTTTTGCGATATGGCGTCCAAAGCACATATCCCATACGCTCGTCTCTTTGGCATCATGTACCGACGCCTTAGTAACTGCGTAATCAAGCAGATAGCCATCATCACTCACTATCGCGTGGACCTTGAAGCCATAATAGTAGACTTTTTTGGTGGCTTTATAGCCAATATCGGCTATGCCACTGAAAAGTTTA
>NZ_PCYU01000065.1:0-280 GCF_002553775.1 Lactobacillus sp. UMNPBX16 | reverse complement strand
GCGTAAGCCACAATTTTGCGTTTATCAATGGGCTCGTTATGATCAAGGCCTAAATACTGATCAAGCTCTGATTGATAGTAAAATCGTCTGTTGTTAGCTGTTCGATGAGCTTTTAATTTCCCAGCTCGATCCCAGCTTTGAAGAGTGAACGGCGCTTTGCCAAGATAGGCAGCAGCTTCTTTTAAATACATAATTCTAGACATAAAAAATCTCACCACCTTGTAGCGAGATTATAACACACTTTATAACACTTAAGAAACACAATTACACATATATTTTT
>NZ_PCYU01000064.1:0-13251 GCF_002553775.1 Lactobacillus sp. UMNPBX16 | reverse complement strand
AACACTAGGTTAGTATGTTTTCTACCCAATTTTCCAAGTCATCTTTTAAGTTATGCTTTGAATCCTTAAAATAAAAACCACCAGAAGCATACGAAGGAACAACATTATTGTGACCACCTAATAATTTATAAATAGGCATATTGCAAATTTTTCCAAATAAGTCCCACAAAGCAATATCAATTCCACTAATTGCACCTAATTCCAAGCCTCTACGACCATGTGCAATAGTTCCCCAATACATTTTTTGATATAATTGCTCAATATTAGTTGGATCTTGATTTAAGAGCATTGGAGCCAATTGTTTATTAATAATTGTTGCTTGAACTTCTGTAGGATTTCCATAGCTCCAAGCCTCTCCTACACCATACAAATCAGTATCCGTTTCAATCTTTATTAATAAGGCTTGTCTTGCAGGATTTGTTCCCATTGCATCACTAAAAATATATTTGTCTTCATACTTAGCTTTTAATTGGTAAGTTTTTATATTTGTTATTTTCATAACTTTTCTCCTCGTAAAGTTATTTAGTATAAATACTTATTACACTAAAGTACTCTCACCTTTTATTTTTAAGCTTTTATTCATTATCTAACAAATACTGGACGATCTGGATCAAATTTCCAATCTTTCATTAAATACTGCATTGCTCTAGTGTCATCTCTGCCTTTAAAACTTAGCTTTTCATATAATTCATGAGCTTTTTCAAGTTTATCTTCATTGATATTTACACCTAGGCCCGGTTTATCAGGGATCTTAATTTGTCCATTTTCAATTTTTAACGCATCATCACATAATTGCTGACCATCCTGCCAAATAAAGTGAGTATCAACTGGGGTGATCTTTGGTGCTGCTGCTGCAACTTGAGCGTATAAAGCTAAAGTGATATCAAAGTGATTATTTGAGTGTGAACCCCATGTAAGTCCCCAATCATTTAAGATTGCAGCTACTCTTAAAGTCCCTTCAATACCCCAAAAGTGAGGATCAGCCAAAACAATATCGATTGATTTCATTTGAAGAGCCGGATAAAGTTGCTTCCAGTTAACAGCAATCATATTTGTAGCTACTGACATATTAGTTGCATTTCTAAAGTAACTTAATACTTCACGACCGGAAAAGCCGGCTTCTGCATTGGTAGGATCCTCTACATATGTTAGATTATTTCCATACTTTTTCATTAAATTAATTGCTTCATTTAATGACCAACAACCATTTGGATCGATATTGATTCTATAATCTGGAAATGTTTCATGAAGCTTCTTAACAACTTTCATTTCCGTTTCACCATCTAGGACCCCACCTTTTAACTTAAAACTAGTGAATCCATATTTTTCGTGCAAAACCCTTGCTTCATTAACAATCCCATCTGCATCCATAATTTCAGAACGACGAACTTTTGCCCATTCATCAGCACCAGGTTCTTCATCATCGTGAATATATGGCAAATTAATTTTATCTCTATTTGCAACAAAGAACAGATATCCTAAAAATGGTACTGCATCACGATGGCGTCCTTGTCCAATGATATCTACCATTGGCTTATTCAAGAACTTTCCAACTAAGTCAAGTAATGCACATTCAATTGCAGCCTCTGCATGAACAACATATTGTAATTGTGAAATATCCAACTTTTGAATACCTTCTCCAGTATCATCTGGATGTCCAATTTTTTCCTGAATTTCTTTGATAATATTACGATAATCCGTAATTTCTCTGCCCATCACAAAAGGAATATAAGATTCCAATGATTTTCTAATCGGCTCACCACCATGAATTTCAGCGATACCTTTATTACCGCTATCATCTTCAATAATTACAATATTTCTAGTAAAAAATGGATAATGACAACCACTAAGCGTCAAAGTAGGACTATCATAACCTGCAATTGGAACAACTCTAACTTTAGTAACTTTTGGTACAACTGTCATAATGTTTCTCCTCTCGTATCACTTTACTATTAAGCGCTTTCAGTTACATAATAAATTACCATTTTCACAAATAACAGTTACAGAAAGTCCAACACTTGAACTTATTGTTCATCTAAAAATGGCAAAAAACTACTAAACCATGCTTTGTTGCATAATTTAGTAGTTTTTATTATTATCATTTATCTAACCATTGATGGTCTCTTAGGATCAAATTTCCAACCAGGAATGTAAAATTGCATCCCTTTAGCATCATCACGTGCGCCACAGTTATTATCAACATATAACTTATGAGCTTTCTTAACAGCATCCAAATCAACTTCAATGCCTAAACCTTCATTTGTCTTAGGAACAGTTAATTGACCATTTTCAATCTTATATGGATTCTTAGTCAAATTTTGACCATCTTGCCAAATCCAATGAGTATCAACATCAAAAATATGACCTGGTGCTGCTGCTGCAGTATTAGCAACCATAGCAAGTGAAATATCAAAGTGGTTATTTGAGTGAACACCCCAATTAAGGTTGAATTCATTACATAATTGGGCAACTCTAATAGCGCCTTCCATTGTCCAAAAGTGTGGATCAGCCAAAGGAATAGAAATAGCATTTAATTGCAATGCATGATTCATTTGACGCCAATCTGTATCAACCATATTTGTAGCAACCGGCATATGAGTAATTTTTTGAAATTCGCTTAATACTTCACGGCCAGAGAATCCATCTTCAGCACCACATGGATCTTCAATATAGAATAAATCATCTTTCATTTCTTTAGCATAATGAAGAGCTTGCTTCAATGACCAAGCACCGTTCGGATCAATATCGATTTTGGCATCTGGAAATGCTTTATGCAATGCATGAATAGCTTCAACTTCTTCCTCACCATCAAATACACCACCCTTTAATTTAAAGGTCTTAAAACCGTAACGATCATAAGCAGCTTGTGCTTCTTCAACGATAGATTCTGGTGTCATATGTGGTTTACGACGTGTTCTACCCCATTCATCTGAATTATCATCATTTTGAAGATATGGTAAATCAGTTTTGTTAGGATCACCTACATAGAACAGATAACCTAATACCCCAACTTTTTCACGTTGTTGACCATCTCCAAGAAGTGCGGCAACTGGGACATGAAAGTGCTTACCGAGTAAATCAAGATAACAAGTTTCTACTGCAGTAACAGCATGAACTAAAGTACGTTCATCATAGGTTTGATTACCACGGCCGCCTTTATCAACACCAGCAAATTTTGCACGAATCTTTTTAAGTACATTTTTAAATTCACCAATTGAAGATCCAATAACAAAATCTTTAGATCCCTCAATAATCTTTGTTATCTTGGGACCGCCTGGAACTTCACTAACACCCATTTTTCCTTCATCAGTCCACATAATCGTGACATTTCTAGTGAAGAATGGTCCATGAGCACCAGACAAATTTAATAGCATACTATCATATCCAGCAACTGGATAAACTTCCATTTTTACAATTTTTGGAATAGACATTTTTATCTCCTTTATCTAAACGATCCTACTAAAAGTCCTAAAAGAACCCATATGATATTCAGTCCCCAAATTGGGAAGAAGCTTTTCTTTATATAATCAGGAACTGTAAATGAATCTTCTGCAGAACTTGGACCTAAATAAATTTGTGGTTGTGCAATTGGTGAAAGCATTGCTCCCATATTCATAAATAGTGTTGCAACAACTACCATTTCCGGAACACCATAAGCTTTCTCCAAAGTCATAATAATTGGTACCAATACAAAGTACCAAGTATCGTTTGTAAACAAAAACATTAATGGTGCAATTAAAGCAATTATGATGTATACATATGGTCCAACAGATTTTGGTAAAATTTGAAGTAGAACGTGAACCATAGCTTTCATCATACCGCTCTTAGTCATGACTCCCACAACAACACCAGAAAGTAAAATAGTTGGCATTACAGGTACCATAGATTTTGCATACTTTTTCCACAGCTTGTTTTGAAGTTTTTGATCACGGTAATTGATAAGTAAGGCGATTACCATTCCAACTGCAAACAAATAATACTGTGGAAATGTTGGATATACAACCATGCACACAATGATGATTAAAGTTAAGATTACATTAATCCAAAAGAGCTTAGGACGTGCCAGTTCCTCATCATCTTTAACTTGAGAAGCTAACTTCAGTTTTTCATCTTTAGTAGTTTTTTCAACGACTATCTTTTGTTTCTTTTGAACATATAATCCAACTAGATATGCCAAAATTATAAGTAAGATGAAATAAATAATTTGGGTTGGCAATAATTGAGCAGTTAAAGCTGTTCCACTTTTTACTGATGGCATTAAAGAAACCGCTCTTAATGTTCTGGCTGTCCATGGTAAATCAAAGTCCATAATGACACCCATGGTAGTAAAGAACATCAAAATAATTGGATTCATCTTAAATTTCTTATAAAATGGATATAATAGTGGTATAACAATAATGTATTGAGAAGTAACACTTGCATCAAGTCCTACAATCCAAGAAACAAGTAGTGTTAAAACTACCAAAAATGGTGGTGTAATTCTGATATGTCGCAAAACCTTACGTACAATCTCATTGAAAAAACCTGTATCAGCTAGTAATAAAAAGTAAGGTAAAGCAAACAACATAACTAAAGCAACCGAAGTGGTTAATCCTAAACCATATGTTACAGAATTACCAATTTCGTTTGGACTCATACCAACGATTAGTCCACCAATAATTGGAATAATAGCAAACGCAAACATAGCGGTTACTTTTTGGGTTAACAGCAGTATCATAATCAATATAATCATGATAAAACCGACCGTAGCTAGATAAGCTGTCGACATTCTATTCTCCTCCTCTCGAATAGTTTTCAGACACCGATGTGATACTAATAAGCAATTTATCCGCTTACATTCTCATTATGATTGTTGTTTCACCCATTTAACAGTCACTGTTTTTTCGACAGGTGAACAAGAAGTTCTGCTGCCATCATAAGAAAGATGAGGCAAATAATGGATATTAACAAACTTGAAACTTTTTTGACAGTAGCTACATATGGAAGCTTTAAAAGTGCTGCTGAACATCTTTTTTTATCTCCACGTGCAGTTTCAAAACAAATGAATCAAGTAGAAGCAGAAATAGGCGTCAAATTATTTGATAGAAAAAATAATAGAACTGCATTAACATCAGAAGGAAAAGATTTTATTATTACTGCTCGTGATATTGTAAATTCTTATAATAATGCTCTTACAAGAATTAAAACTGGTAATAATAATAAAAGTCCTGAAGTATTAAAAATAGGATTTTCTTCTGCTTATCAGGCAACCATTTTACAAACTTACTTACAAGATTTTTTTGAAAAATATCCAAAAATCAAGTTTAAATTACAAGAGGAAAGTGGAAAAAGACTTGTATCATTAATAAAAGATTATTCACTAGATTGTATAGTTACGCCTTATTACAAAACTAGTGGAAGTGAGTTAACCAATACAGATTTATTACATAGAATAGATATTTTCACTGGGCAAATATACGTTGGCATAAGCCGAGTAAATCCATTAAGCCAAGGCAGTAGTATTGATCTTAATTCTTTAAAAAATTTAGACGCACTTTATTATTCGCCTTTTGGTTCCACTTTCTTAAAACGAGTTTTTCTTAATAAATTTCCAGGTTTAATAAATGAAAACAACATTCGTCCAATGTCAACAATGGAACAACGAAATATGTTAGTTGCATTTAATCAAGGATTTGGATTTTATCCCAGTATAATTGTTGACGAAGCTGAACTAGAAAATCCATTAATAAAGTTTTTACCAATCTCTAATCACTGTAATAGATTTTACTCTTCATCACTTTGGTATAATCCTAAAAATCCAAATCCAGTTTTAAAGAAATTAATTGAATACAAAAAACACTAAAGTTGTAGAAAACCAATGTCATTAAGTTAAGACATTGACAAACTGAATCTAATCTCTTTAGAACCGAATCATTATGATTCGGTTCTTTTTTTGCATAAAATAAAGGCGAAAAGAACCTACCTTTTCGCCCTCTGATTAAATTATTAAACCTTCAAAATTATTGCTAGAAAGCTGGTGTTAATTATGAAAGCCCTTCATAGAAATATTTTAGAGCGTCTTGATCAAATTATCAATGATACTGGAAAGCATATTCACGATTTTATTAATGATCCACATGCCTTCACTAGAAAGCGCACCTTGGATGCAGCTACGGTCATTAAAACTACTATTAATATGCAAGGTGAAGATTTAACTAGCGAGTTATTTAGAGCCTTTGGCAAAAATGCGATTGAAAAGAATGACAAAGTAGTTAGTACTTCTGCCCATGTTCAACGCAAAGGTCAACTTTCACCCGCTTGTTTTAAGCATATTCTGACTGTATTTAATCAGAATTTATTTAATATCCAGTTACCTGATCATAAATATCGTTTATTTGCCATTGATGGTTCCGACTTTAATCAAATTTGGAATCCTAAGTCAGAAAATATCGTACAAGCTTCCAATCACGAGAGAAAACCATATTGTCAAATTCATGTTAATACATTCTATGATCTGTTAAATAATACTTATCAAGACTGCATCTTTCAGCCCAAATCCAAGATGGACGAACGTAAAGCAGCTGTCCAAATGCTTAAAAATTTAGATTGCGGACCATATATAGTCACTATGGATCGAGGCTATAGCAGTTTTAACATGATTGAAAATTGCAATCGTCTGCCTAATTGTTTTTACATAATACGTACTAAAGCGGGACATGGTGCGATTAAAGAAATAGCCGCGTTGCCTGATCAGGAATGCGATAAGGATATTGCTTGCTGGGTAACTACATCAGGCTATTATTACACAACTCATAAAGCCGCAGAGAATGTTCATCATGTTCAACACTTTTATCGTCAGTATATCAAATATCGGTCTAAAAATACTAGAGATGACAGCTGGGACTTTGAAGAATTATGTTCAATAAAATTTCGTGCCTGTAAATTTAGAATTAATGATCCTAAGTCAGGCAAAGAAGAATGGGAAGTCGTTTTAACCAATCTAAATAGAACTGATTACCCTTTAAAAAGGATTAAAGAAATCTACCATTTACGCTGGGGAATTGAAACTTCATTCAAAAAATTAAAATACGCCTTGGGAAGCGTACAGTTTCATTCTAAACAGGACAGATTTATTGAAATGGAGATCTATGCTCATATGATTATGTTTAACGCAGTCAGTCAAATCGATGCGCAAGCATATATACCGCAAAAAAACTGTAAGTATCAGTATGCGATCAATTTTAAACAATCGTGCTTTATTGTCCAAGCCATGTATATAATTTCTTCTTCGACTAAGATCTTCAAGAAAATTCTTATTCAAATTAGCCACTATACAATTCCTATCAGACCGGGAAGAAAAGATCAAAGAAATCTCAAGCCTAAGTCAGCCGTATATTATTTGTATCGTGTAGCCTAATTTCTAAACAAGATTAGGTCTTATTTGGCATGAAAAAAAGATCATCCAAATACGATAAATTGTAAATGAATGATCTAAAAGCTTAAACTATCAATTTGTCAATGTCTTAACTTAATGACATTGTGTAGAAAACCTTAGTGTTTTTTATTTAATTACATTATGCTAAAAAATCGGTTGCTTCAAGTACACGAACACACGCGTCATGTTTAATACCAGTTTGAACTAATGTTAAGTAGCCATCTTTTGGATCTCTCTTAAACAATACTAAATCACGTGACATTTGGTTGGCACATAATAAGTAAGTACCATCTTTACTTAAATCAAAATCACGTGGGGATACGCCTTGAGTTTTAATTGTTTGAATCTTCTCCAGATGTGCACCACCATCAATTACTCTATAAACAGCCAATGAATCATGTCCACGATTAGAAGAGTAAACAAATTTACCATCAGCAGAAACTCTAATACCGGCTGATTGATTATGACCTGCATAACCTTCGGGAATATTTGAGTAGTTTGCAATTCTATCAATATGTCCTGTTTCAGGATCATAGTGAACAACAGCGGTCTTACTACCTACTTCATTTAATACATAAATATAGTTATTAGTGTTCTTATTAAAGGCTAATTGACGAGGACCAAAACCTGGTTCTACTTCATACTCATAAACCTTCTTCAAACTTGCATCATCATTTACATCATAAACTAATAATCTGTCATGTCCTAAAGAACAAACAATTAATCTACCATCAGGTAGTAATCTTGTATAGTGAATGTGTGCAGCATCTTGAACAGCTTTAGGTCCACGTCCTTCAATAGGATAACGATGTGAATCAATAAATTGATAATTATCATCAAGTTTCCAGGTTAAGATTGCATTTGTGTTGTAATTAGCAGCAAAAACCATTTTACGTTTATCATCAAGATAAACATATGAAGGTACTGTATATTTCAATTTATTCCAATAGAAAAGATGATCAAAATAGTTGTATGCTTCATATGATCCTTTTACTGATTGATCAAGCATTGATTCTGAAATTAATTTTCCCTTACCAGTTTTGGGATCAATATCGAATATACCTACACCACCAGTCTTATCATCCTTGGTAATAACAGCGGCAAGTTTATGATCTTTAATTGAATAGTTAAAGAAGGCTGGATTTTCAGCTTTCGTTACTAAATCAATATCTGTAATCTTACCTTTATCAGTATCTAAAGTGGCTGCATAAATTCCTTCTGAATTATTATGCTTTCCACCAGTATAACTATCTGCAGTATAACCACCTAATAAAAATTTATCGATCATTTTTCGTTTCCTCTAATCATCAATAGTAACAGTCTTACATTGTTTAATAATTTCTGGTTTTAATTCTTGTCCAATTCCTGGTCTATCAGGAACATGAACATGACCATTAACCGGAATAAGGTCATCATAAACGGCAGCAGCTCTGTCTTTCTTATACAAAGCACGTTGATATACTTCATGAATAAAGAAATTAGGAATAACTGCCTCAACTTGCAAAGCAGCGGCAATTGCAATTGGAGATCCACAAACATGGACTTGAGCATTAATGTCATAAGTGTATGCCATATCACAAATCTTCTTTGTTTCTGTAATACCACCTGCTAAAGTTAAATCTGGCTGAACAATATCCAATGAACGGTCCTCAAACATTTGACGAAATCCCCAACGAGTAAATGTTCTTTCACCACCTGCTATTGGCATAGGTACTGAATTATGAACAATCTTGTAAAAATTAGAATTCATTGGATCTACAGGTTCTTCATAATACAAGATATCTAATGGGGCAAAAGCTTTTGCCATTTTAATTGCAGAAGTCGTATCACTATTAGCATGCATATCTAAGATAATGTCAAAGTCTGGGCCAGCAGTATCTCTAATTGCTTTAATTCGATCATAAGCAACTTTAATTACACTTTGATTAACGGGACCTTTAGTTACCCAAGGTTTCTTAGGATCTAGTCCCCACATGATTGGATCAAATTTTAAACAATCATAGCCCTGAGCCATCACTTTCTTAGTTACTTCAGCATAATCTTCAGGAGTTGAAAGTTTTGGCTTTTTAGGATCAGGAGCTTCTCCCCAGTTATATTGAAGTTGGCTTGCATAAGATCTCAAATTATCATTTGTCTTACCACCTAATAATTGGTAAACAGGTGTTTTATAGTACTTACCTTTAATATCCCACAAAGCAATATCAATCGCACTAATAGCAGCATAAGGAATTACCCCACCTGCAATACCCCAATAAGTTTTTCTTTGAAGTTTGTTCCAAATTGCTTCAATTTTCATTGGATCTTCGCCAATTATCATATGAGCAAAATCTTGAATCATGCCATATCCTGCTCGCCAACCTTTTCCGTAAGCAAGGCCTGCTTCACCGAATCCAGATATTCCCTCATCGGTATTTACACGAACAACTACTGGGGACCATTCTTCTTTAGATCCAGAACCATTCCCATTGAAACTTACATCTGGACTTGGAACTTTCATTATATCAACACTTGTAATTTTCATAATTCTCTCCATTCCATAAAAAAATATGTTTGAGAGCGCTTTCTTACACTTCAACATTAATAATAGTTATTTTAAATGACTTATAACAGTTCCAAATGGTTCATCACAAGAAATTTTAGTATCTGTATATTTGTTAGCGCTTTATTTACTCTAAAGTTAGATATTTATATGGGAGGTATTATCGTGAAAAAAGTATTACTTAGTGAAAAAATTGATGACTCAGGTATCAAACTTTTGAAAGATAACGGCTTTGACGTAATAGTTTCTAAAGGTATAGATACAAAGAACATGAAAGATGGGCTTAAAGATGCTTACGGTGTAATTATGAGATCTACTCCTTTAAATAAGGAAATGATTGATGCAGCACCAAATCTAAAGATTATCGCTCGTACCGGTACAGGTTTTAATTCAGTAGATATTGATGAAGCCAATAAAAAGGGCATCTTAGTTGCAAGAGTTAACGGTGCCAATTCAAATGCAGTTGCTGAATATGTTTTAACAACAATGCTCATTCTCTCAAGAAAAATTGCGCACGCAAATTCAATGTTAAGAGAAAAGAAGAATGAATTAGCAGAAGACGGTTCTCTTCCAAACTTTGCTGGAAAATATGATTTAAATGGTCATGAATTGAAAGGCAAAACATTAGCCATTTTAGGTTTAGGACATGTAGGCCGTATCACAGCCAGATTTGCCGAAGCATTAGGTATGAAAGTTATTGGTTATGATCCTTACTTAAAGCAAAATCAAGTTAAATGGCCATTATTAGATGATATAAATGATATTTATCCACAAGCAGATTTCTTAAGTATTAATATGCCATTAACAGATGAAACCAAGAATATGATCTCAATGAAGCAAATTAAGATGATGAAGAATTCTGCTATCATTATTAATTCAGCCCGTGGTGGTATTGTTAACGAACATGACTTAGCTGAAGCATTAAATAATAATTTACTTGCTGGTGCTGCTCTTGACTCATTCAATCCAGAACCACCAACACCAGATAATCCTTTATTTAATGCGAAGAATTTAATTATGACACCGCACATGGCCGGAACTACTATTGAAGCATGGCAAGCATTAAGTACTGGCGCTGCTCAAGCAATTGTTGATTATGCTAATGGAAAAATGCCCCAATTTCCAGTTAACCCTGATGTCATAAAGAAATAATTTAGTATTTAAATTATATTTTAAACTTAAAAAAGCCTATTAAATCTTGTCATATCATTTTGATATGAGCTTGATTTAATAGGCTTTTACTTTTTACTTAGCTAATTTTCTCTCTTCATACATTGTAATTAAACCTAATACTCCACCAATAAAGGCTACCAAAATATTCAAAAATACCGTCCCTCTATATCCGGCTATTCCAGGATTATTCTGCTCAATTAACGAAGCAAAATACATAATTGAGGCATTGCCGATGAAGGACATAAATTGAGCAATAGAAATTGCTGTAGCTTTATAATTTGGCATTATTTTAGTTAAAAGAGCAGTACATAACTGATACAAACCACCTGCTGCAAAAACTCCAAATAAGAAAGCTACAATATACATAATCCAGGCTTGTGGTATTACAATCTCAAATAGTAACGATAAAGCTGCTAAAAATGGATATACAGTTAAAATCAATGACTCTTTTACACCTTTACCAACTAAAAATGAAGTTAATAAAACAGAAAGCGCACCGCCAACCGCATAAATTGAAATTAAAATACTAGGTTGAGTAATTCCGCAGCTTTTGGCAAATTCTTGATATGTATTAGTCCACAAATTAAAAGTTGCACAACTAGTGTATCCAATCAAGATTAATGCTAAGCCACCCAAATTGAAATGTATTTTTGCTTTACTTTTTGTTTTTTGTTTCTTAACCATTGGTGGAAATTTACTAAATGATAAAATCACGGAAACAACCAAATATACAATTCCACCAGCTATAAAAAGAACCCTAAAATTAGAATGCGTCAAACTAACCAATAAAATAAAAATTGGTAATATAAATTGCCCTAAACTAATTAAAAATTTGGTCATAACATTTGCTGATGAAGACTTATCAGGAAATGCTTCAATAATAACCGCACTACCTGCTACATAAGAAAATGTATCACCTAATCCATAAAAAATAAATGCCATCATTTTTGCCGCACTTATACTTGGCATGAGCGTCAAAGCAAAATAGTAAACGGCCATACAAATATCACCAAAGATTAAAGGTATTTTTCTTCCAACCTTATCAGTAATTGGTCCATTAAAAATAGTAAATACCAATGATCCTAAATTTAAAATTGAAATCAAAGATAGTACATCTGCAATATTACAATTCCATAGTTGAGCAAGCTGTTCTTTGTACTGCCCTAAAATTGCTAGGTTAATGCCATGCATTACAAATAAACCTAAATAAAGAGTAAGTACAGTAACTTTATACTTAGTATGTTTCATCTTTATTCCTCTCGTATTATAAATAACTTATAATTTATCTAAGTTCATTTTAGATTAAAAGCGTTCTCATTAGCATTCTTAAGAAGTTCAGCACTTGAACAAATGGTTCAATCCTAACGGTAATTTATTGCTTTAGTGTTCATACTCTTTAATGCAATATCTTTAGAATTACTTAAGTGTGTAATTAAATCTTTCTTGGCATCCTCTTTTTTATCAT
This sequence comes from Lactobacillus sp. UMNPBX16, assembly GCF_002553775.1. Classification (NCBI taxonomy): domain Bacteria; kingdom Bacillati; phylum Bacillota; class Bacilli; order Lactobacillales; family Lactobacillaceae; genus Lactobacillus; species Lactobacillus sp. UMNPBX16. Next base: position 660 of record NZ_PCYU01000064.1, on the reverse strand, counting down.
TTAAAATATCTTGCATAATCCTTATATGTTCATTAGCTGAAGCTATATAACGTGAATCTTTACCAATTAGTACTCTAGTTCTTCTGACTTCATTCTCTGCCCTAATCAAAGCTTCTCTTAAAAAGTCATTATCACAGGACATGGTAATTGTATGATGAAATCTATCATCCAAATCAAAAAATAAATGAATATCTTTAATCTGCTTATTTAACTCCTCTTTAGGCTTAATCTTATTCATTAATTCTAGCGTTAGTTTCAATAATTTAGATATTTCATCTCGATTTATTTCTTGCCAATAATTTTCTAGTATAAATGGTCCAAGAAGTAACCGAGTCTCATATGTAAAATTAATTGTTGTTAAAGATAGATTCTTTACTTGAACACCTTTTTTAGGAATTACTTTTAATAAATTTTCTTGTTCTAGCCTACTAAAAGCTTCCCTTAATGGAGTCCTACTAACTTTAAGTTTTTTTTCAAGATCAGTTTCACTTATAAAAGACCCTGGTTCTAACTCACAAGAAATTATCATTCCTTTTACTATCTCATAAATTCTATCTTTTAAAAGTTCCATCTTGTTACTTCCATAATTTTAAATACATATATTACAAATCCATTATAGTTAAAATCGTATCTTGGATCCAGAAACTGTCAAATCTTTTG
>NZ_PCYU01000063.1:0-18913 GCF_002553775.1 Lactobacillus sp. UMNPBX16 | reverse complement strand
GCATTTAACTAAGTTTCTAACAAGTTATTAACAGCTTGTTGTAGCTCTTTGCGCAATAAATCATTTATTTTGTCTGGATTGAATAGAGCTTGAGCAAAATCTTTGGTAAAATCATTCATGAAGGAGTTCTTCTTTCTGTATGTGTTTTTTTTGTTCAAACCAATCATACGAGAAAGGAACTCCTTTTTCTAATGTTTAAAGAAATAAATTTAAGGAATCATTCATCCTTACACAAACTATTTTACAGTCTCGATGGAACTGCAACTCGAAGCAGGTATTATATAAAATGTCAATTGCAAGAGAATAATAAAACAAAAATGACGAATAATAATTGACGTTTTAATTTAAGGAGAGATGTTTTTTGAAAACTAAATCTATTTTAACTAAGACTATTGCTGTTGCTGCTTTATCACTTGCAGGTATTGGTGCAATCAATCAACTAGATAATAATGAAGCACAAGCTGCCGTTGTGCAAAATGATGCAGTAGTGTATACAACTACACAAGCTACTACCGTTTACAATAACTATGAAAATCCAGTTGCAACTGGTCAAACTTTAGCAGCAGGTACTAACTGGAAGATTATAAAAACTGCTTATGATTCAAAGGGACAGAAGTGGTATGATCTTGGCTTAAATCAATGGGTATTAGCAACTAGTTATACTACTAGCCAAAATACTCAAGCTAGACAAGAAAATACCTACACTCAAACACAAACGCCAGCTCAACAAACTACACAAGCTAGCCAAAGTCAAAGTTCATACACTTATTCAAATGTGAACTACACACCTAAGACGACAACAACTAGTTCATATTCATCAACCGCAACAGGTTCCGAAGCTAGTGCAAAGGCATGGATCGCAAGCAAAGAATCTGGTGGCTCATACAGTGCTAGAAATGGCCAATATGTAGGTAAGTATCAACTTTCTTCATCTTATTTGAATGGTGATTATTCAGCTGCTAACCAAGAACGTGTAGCGGATAATTATGTCAAATCTAGATATGGCTCTTGGAGCGCTGCTAAAAATTTCTGGCAAGCAAATGGCTGGTACTAATAGATAACTCCAAGTTCTGACTAAGATAGATTTGTTGAAATTTCACCTTCAACAAACAAAGACGACTACTCGAAATGGGTAGTCGTTTTTGCTTGTTTATTTTTTTAATTCAAATTTACTTGTTTCTACATAGAGTGTCATATTTTTACGGTAGTAATTTAAAGTTTTCATTGAAAGATGTAATTTTTCAATATAATCCGCTTCTGTTAATTTTGAATTAGACAAAACAGAGTAGACATAAGACATCCGAAGCTTATGTGTAGTTAATGGCATGCCGACTATTGAACGGTCAGGGGCAATTTTTTGGTTAATATTAAAATCAGAAGCGTAATGTTTGCCATCGCGGCGAGCAAACAGATAGGGATTATCGTTATTGGCAAAATTAGTGTGATTTTGGATATATTCTCTGACATCATTTTCTTTAACTTTTGCCAACAATTCATTTACATGCAAAATCATAATTTCTTTTGGCTTAAAACCACAAGCAATAGCAGCCATCATCTTGATAGTTTCAGGATGAATATTTTTTATTTGAATTAATTCTGATAAATAATTTTCCCAGCCAATAACATAGTGTTGCTTACGATTGAAGCGATTACCACGTAAAGTGAGCAATGGATAAGTAATGATGTAGCCATATTCATTCAAAAAAACAAAATACATCTTTATGTGACTAAGATATTTATTTACTGTATTACTTTTCATATGGAGTTTATTTTCAAGTGAATCTAAAAAGTTACGTATATCTCCAGTTGTAACATTTTCTACATTTGCTTCAGTAGCATCTAAACTACCAGAATAATAATCCCAAAAAGTTGAAATTGAAGAACAGGCTAGAGAAATAGTTGAATCGGCTAGTTTCTTTTGTTGTTTACAGTAAATGCGAAATTTATCTTCATATGGAAAAGTCAAGATTGAGGCTCCTTTCAAACATTCGTTAAAAATAATTATACATTATTTCAAGCACGTTGTTACTAAATTTTTTATTAAATAATCAAACTGCGTGTCGCAAAGCGACACGCACACAATACAACTTGCCAACCAAACAGAAAAGTCGTATGATGATAACTGTTAACTGAATAGGCGATGACGTTCGCCATTAACCGAGTAAAATCTAATGACGTCTACTTTATCCGATAGGGGTAGAGTAGACGTTTTTTTGTGGGAGGAATCTGTTTGAATTCAAAATTTATTAATTACATTAGTATCGCTATTTTCGCCTTTTTTGGTGGTATGGCACGTGCTGGTTTAAATGCAAACTTCAGCTATTATGGTACTTTTTGGGGTAATGTCATAGGTTGCTTTTTATTAGCGTTTTTCACCTACTTTTTTATTGAAACTAAAGAGATTAGGCAGTGGCTTGTAGTTGGATTAGGTACTGGCTTTGTAGGTGCATTTACTACTTTTTCAACTTTTAATCTTGATGTTTTAAAAAATATGCAGGCTAATTTGCCAATCGAAGCAGTAATTTATTACTTTAGCTCAATTATTTTTGGCTTTGTTTTTGCTATGTTAGGAATGAAAATTGGTAAAAAAGTTGGTCAATTAGTAAGAAAGGAAAGGAATACACGATGAATTTTTTGCTTGCAGGAATTGGTGCATCAATTGGAGCTATGCTTCGTTATGCTATTACTAATTATGGTAAAAAGCATTGGGAATGGATTGGTAATAAATTTTCTAATTTACCTACACCGACTTTGCTTATTAACTTAACTGGAGCACTAATTTTAGGCTTGATTTTTGGAATTGGTGCTAACACTTTTATTTATGCATTACTGGGAACTGGAGTAATGGGTGGCTATACAACCTTTTCCACTATGAATACAGAATTGGTTGAGCTTTATAAGAGTAAAAATTATCGTGGTCTTGTATTCTACGCGGTGTCATCATATCTGGGTGGCTTGGTTCTAGTTTATTGCGGCTATTATTTAGGAAATTTACTGAAATAATATTGACAGCATGAAAAAAATGGGTTTGCTTGAACAGATTAAAAATAAGGGATTAGTCCTAGATGGTGCAATGTCGTATGAATTGGAAAAACAAGGCGTAGATAATAATAATAAATTATGGACCGCAACAGCTTTGATTGATCAGTTGAGCAAAGTTTATCAAGCACATTGGGATTGGTTAATTTTTATAAAAATGGCTGGTTCCCCAACGGCTGGGGTGGAGTATTTACAACAATGCTAACAGTAAACTTTGCTTTTTCAGGAACTGAGCTTATTGGCATTACGGCTGGTGAAGCAGAGAATCCTCAGAAAGCTATTCTTGAAGCAATTAGGACAACACTTTGGCGTTTAATTGTCTTCTTTATTGGCTCAATTGTAGTTATGGCTGCATTAATTCCTTATCATACGGCTGGAGTAACTCAAAGCCCATTTGTGTATGTGCTTGACCTAATTCATGTGCCATTTGCTGCAAATATTATGAACTTCGTAGTTTTGACTGCAATTATTTCTGCGGCCAATTCAGGTTTGTATGCTTCAACTAGAATGCTTTGGTCGTTGGGCAACGAAGTTTCTGGATTAGCTGTTGTATTCGTTTGGACGGCGATTGCATGGTCAGAATTGAAGTTTAGAAGGGCATTTTTAAACTCAGGTCATCAACTCAGTGAATTGAAGTACAAGACCCCATGGTATCCTGTAATTCCATATTTTGCATTTATATCAAGCCTGCTTTCTTGTGTGTTAATCTGGTTCGATCCAACCCAAAGAGTAGCATTGTACTATACAATTCCTTTTGTAGCTATTTGTTACTTGGGACATCATTTTTGGCTAAAATCTAAGAAAAATAATGAAGAAGTTTTATTGGAAAAATAAAAAAGTCACTAGTGATATATGACACTAGCAACTTTCTATAGCTTATATACTGCATTAAAACAAGATCAGTATATAAGCTTTTTTGATACATGTAAAAATTTTTATTCGGCGTCCTTGGTCAATTCATAGATAGCTTCGGCATAAATCGCAATTGAATTAATTAGGTCATCTACCTTCATATATTCATTTGCTTGGTGCATAACCATTGGAGCATCTTCAGGTTGAGCGCCATATGCAACTCCATGCTTAAATAAACGCCCATAAGTCCCACCGCCGATCACGACTTCATGACCTTTATTACCAGTCTGGCGTTCATAAACTTTGAGCAAGGTTTGAACTAATGGATCGTCTCCAGGTACATAATGAGGTTCTTCAAATGAAGCAAAACTTGGAGTTAAGATATCACCAAATTTTTCTTCAACTTGCTTAACCATCTTATCTGGATCAGTACCTTGAGGATAGCGAATATTATCTTTCAAAACAGCATTTCCATTTTCCTCGTAATCAAACATTGATGGAGCACTTGAGAGATCACCCATCAAGTCATCATGATGAGCAACGCCTAATTTTTTGCCGTTAAAGTCTTCATGTTCAACATCGGCTAAGAAATGAAGCCAGCTTCTATCGCGACCAGCAAAATCAAATTGATCTAGAAATACTGCCAAAAATGTAGCCGCATTTCTACCAACTTGAGGTGCAGATGCATGGGCACCTTGACCAGTTAATTCAATCTTAGCTTCATCGCCCTCAATAGTGAATTCGCCTTCAAGTTTATTATCTGATAAAAACTTAGTATATTTTTCCTTCATTGTGGCTAAATCACTACCAACAATAGTTGCATAGGCCTTTTGAGGAGTTACGTTTTCGGCAATGCCGGCCTTGAATGACTTAAGGATTACTGATCCCTTTTTATTGTCATCTTTAAAGGTCATGGTCAGGGTATAGATCCCCTGTTCACCGTTGATAATTGGAAATTCGGCATCAGGTGAGAATACTTGATCAGGGGTTGGCTCATGTTTTAGGTAGTAATCAATGCCAACCCAATTAGTTTCCTCATTGGTTCCCACAATAAAATCAATCTTTTTCTTAGGTTCAAATCCAGCTTCTTTAAGTAAAAGCATGCCATAATATGCAGCTAGGGCAGGACCTTTATCATCGGCAGAACCTCGACCAATGATTTTACCATCCTTAATTAACATTTTAAAAGGATCAGTTACCCAGCCGTCACCAGCTGGAACCACGTCCATGTGGCCAATAATGCCTAAACGTTTTTCACCAGTACCATAGTCGACACGGCCAGCGTAATTGTCAACATTTTTGATATGGAAACCATCACGCTGTGCAAACGATAAGAATTTCTTCATTGCCTTAACTGGACCTGGACCAACAGGATACTCTTCGGAAGTATTATTCAAATCCTCAGATGAGTCGATTGCGATTAATTCGTCAAGATCACGAAGAATGTCGTCCTTTTTGGCTTGGGCCAATTTCTTATAATCTAAATTCATATTCTGCCTCTTTTCTTATTTTTTGTTAGCTAAAATTTTACCAGAAAAATTAATATTAAACAATTATACATTTAAAATGGGAAAATAATGAGCATTAAAGTTGTTTTTAGTTAATTGTGTCATGTACACTATAAGAAATAATATAGATAAAAATTACAGAAAGTATATAGAAACGGAAAGATTATTATGAGACAACATGTTCCTGAACTCGATCGCAATTTAAGTAACGACGAATTCCTAGATCTAATCGTTGATTGTTTCCATTCAGTAATTTTTGGTACCGTTGATCAAAATGGTGATCCACATACCAATATTATCGATATTGACTTTAATGAAGATGGTCGTCTGATTTTTGCAACGACTAATCAGAAGTCATTTTATCGCCATATTAAGGGACACAATAAAGTTTCAATTACCGCTTTGCGCGGAAGAGAAACTCTCACTAGCATTGGTTTCACTCTAGAAGGCTATGTTGATGAGGTAAGTCCACAATATTTAGAACGAATTTATAAAATCAAACCACAAATGCATCATATTTATGCTAATAAAACTAAAGATATGAACACTTTACGAGCTTTTGCATTAACACCAATTATTGGTTCTGTTTATGATTTACGGTTTGATCATGTTTTTCAAAAACAATTCGACTTTGTTAATGTTCCTAGTAAGATGCAGGTTGAAATCTTAGAATAATAAAATAAACATGCCTCGATTTTCGAACTGATCGAAGCATGTTTATTTTATATATTCATTTCTTTACGTTCTTCGCGTTTTCTTAAGTATGGTAGTAAGAAGCCTAAGCCAAAGAGTACGATAACTGTAATAATATTCATAATTAATTGGTGATTAAAAGCTGCGCTACCGAATGTTGCTTCTGCTTCTTGAGGAATAAATCCTAAAGTAGCACAGATAAAGGTAAAGACTAAGCACCACCAGCCCATGATAAGGGCACCAGTCTTATTTTTAATGAAGACATAATCTGAGTGGAACTTCTCTTGGTGCATCCGTAACATAATGAAAGCGAAGAATACCCAACAAGTCTTGTATGGGGAAATAATACCATTGATATTTAAAAGCCAATTGTAAATTGAATTAATATTTGGCAAAGTCCCAGTAAGTAAAAGCAAGAATAAGGCTAAACCACAAGTTAAAGTGTACGAGTGAACTGGACGACCTGTTTTGTCTTTTTTCCCAGTTAACCATTTTGGCATGAATTTGTCGGCAACGTCACCGGCAAAGACACGACTTGATGCATCAAGTAAAACTGCTAATTGGGCCATCATAAAGAGGGCTTGAACAACAGCAAAGATGTACATTAATACTTTGCCCCAACCAAGGCTTTCGCCTAGTAGTTGAAATGCATAGTAAGGTCCGTTCATCTTGAAATCATGTGGAATATGATGAGCATTGAAAAACATTGCTAAAGCCAAAGTACCGAAGATAGTCAAGAATCCAGTCATCAAAGCCAACATCCACATTGCTTTAGGAAATTCGTGTTTTGGATCGCGCATTTGTACGATATAAGGAGCAGCAAGTTCTGCACCAGACATGGCGAAGATTAGAAGACCAGTGGTAGAAAAGTAACGTAAACTAAATGATGGCTTAAATGCGGCCAAGTTAAATGGTTGGGTAGCAATATGGTGTCCATGCATAACTGACCAAACAGCAAGTAAAACAAAGAGCATAGACATAATAAACATTGCACCACCACCAATTAAAGATAGTAGTTCAAGTGAATTCTTGATTGCATTTTCAACCAAAATAAAGGCAAGAATAATGACAAAGGTCAAAATCCCAAACCAAAAAGTAGACATATGCTTGTCTAAAGTATTGTTGCCCAAAATAATCCATGAAAAGGACACAATAACTGAATTAGAAACATCGACCAAATAAGGAACAGTTTGAACCCAATACATCCATGAAGTCCAGTAGCCCAGTGTATCGTTAGATGAATGACGTACCCAAGATGCCAATCCACCGGCTTGATCAGTAAAGGTTAGGCCCATTTGACTAGACATCAATGCATAAGGAATAACGTAGGCGAAGAGTAGGAAAATCCAAGATACAACTACTGATAAGCCTTGATTTTGAAATGGATAAAAAATATTTTCAAAACTGATAATCGTTACGAAGTCGATCAATGCAATAACCGGCCATGACATGTAGTGTTTTTTGCCGGGTTCGAAATTGACTGTTTCGATTGTTTCTGACATAAAAAATCCTCCAAGTTAAGCTATTTTATCGTTGTGTTGACATAGCTGTTCTCGGAGGCGAGCAAGGCAAATGCACTTGTTAAAAACCTCCAATATTTATATAATAATTTCAGCTGTAGCGTATTTTAAGAAAGAATGCAAAAAGTACGCTATACTGTAGAAAAATTATAAAGACTTTTTAAAGTTTTGCAATATGTAAAACGGTTTCGTGGACAAAATGGAAAGAAAAAGGATGGATTTTTTGAAAATTGCCATTGGAAATGGCGTCAATGTTAATAAGATGAAAGGTTGGTCGTCAATTCCAATTGGCGATGTACAAAATAGTGCTGAACTTGCCGCAATTGTTGTCAAAAATGATGATGCATTAGGAATAAAACAAGCAGAAGCTCTAAGAGAACAATCTGGCTTTCCGATTCCATTGATTAAAGTAACTGATCAGGTAGATGAAGACCAAGTCACTCAGAAAGCTACAGAATATGAAAAGCAAATGGTGCCAGGCTTTTTGACCGACTTGATCAATTTTGCTCAAGCAAAACCAATTTCATTTACTACACCGGGTCACCATAATGGGCAATATTATGACAAACATCCTGCCGGAGTAGTTTTTAATAAGTTCTTTGGTAAAAATCTAATGTTTGCCGATACAAGTGATACTGTTCCTCAATTAGGGGATACAATGACGCATGCTGGAACGCCACTTAATGCAGAAAAGAAAGCTGCTAAAACTTATCATGCAGATAAGGTTTACTTCTGTACCAACGGAACGACTTCAGCTAATTCTATTTGTGCAAGTGCACTTTTATCTGAAGGCGATCTAGTTTTATTTGATCGAAATAATCATAAATCTTTGTATAATTCTGCCTTGGTAATGAGCGGAGCAAAGCCGGTCTACATTCCAACTGATCGAAATGCACTTGGACTAATTGGAGAAATGGATCCAGCCTTCTTAACTGAAGATAAAATTAGAGCTGAAGTAGCTAAGATAGATCCGGCAAAGGCAAAGGCTAAGCGTCCATTTAGGTTAGCAATCGTACAAGCAGAAACCTATGATGGAGTCTTTTATGATGCACAGTGGATTATTGACCGAATCGGTAAACTTTGTGATTATGTTCTGTTTGACTGTGCCTGGGGCGGCTTTGAAGAATTCGTGCCAATTATGAGACATTTATCACCACTTCTACTTAACTTGGGTCCTGATGATCCAGGTATTTTGGTTACTCAGTCATTACATAAACAGCAAGCAGGTATGGCTCAAGCGTCACAGATTCTAAAAAAGGATGCTCATATTAAAGGACAAAAACGATATGTTGATCATAAGCACTTTAATCATGCTTATCTGAAGTTTGTTACTTCCAGTTATGCATACCCACTTTATGCTTCATTAACAGTTAATTCCTACGTTACTGCTGGAGCAGGAAATAAAAAGTGGTGGGATCAAACTCTGCGAATGGGAATTGAATGGCGGAAAAAACTACTCAAAAAGTCTAAGCTATTTAAGCCATTAGTTCCTGACAATTTTGCCGAAATTTCGACTGATGAATTGGCTACCAATGCAGAATATTGGGAAATGGGACAAAATACGGATTGGCACGGTTTCCGTAAAATGGTTCCAGGCGAAGCAATGATTGACCCATTGAAGATTACGGTAAAAACTCCCGGGATTGATGTAAAAAATGAAAAGTATGAGAAAACGGGTATTCCAGGCGCGGTAGTGGCAGAATACTTAATGGAAAATCATATTATTCGAGCTAAAAATGATTTGAATTCATTGTTGTTTTTACTTACACCGGGAGATAGTCAAGCAGAACTAGATACTTTACTTGAAGCTTTTTTAAGTTTTGAAAAACACTATCTAGAAGATGACTTAATGAAAGATGTTTTGCCGGTTTTATATAATGAGTATCCAAAGCGTTATCAAGGCTATACCCTGAAACAGTTGTGTCAAGAGATGCATGAGTACTATCAGGAAAATAATACTTTTGTATTACAGCAAAAGCTATTTTCTAAATCAGGGATGCAAGACTATCAAATGACACCAGCTACAGCTGATCAGCTTTTTAAAAAGGATCAAAATGAACTGGTCAACCTAGAAAATGTTGTTGGAAGAATTGCTGCCGAAGGAGCTTTGCCGTATCCACCAGGAGTTTTCATTGTTGCACCTGGTGAAAAATGGGGAGTAGTAGACCAAAAGTACTTTGAAGTCTTGGCGCATGCTATTGAAAAGTTTCCTGGTTTTGTGCCAGAGATTCAGGGAGTATATCTGAGCGAAAATAATAATGGTAGTTTATGCGTACAAGCAGAAGTAATCAAAAATAAATAGGGAGTTAAAAATGAGTTTTTCTTGGAAAGAGAATTTACCAAAAGAGTTAAGCGATAAAGTGACTAAAGTTGAATCAATGATTCAACCTCGTCTAGAAGAAATTGATGAACAAGTTTTGTATAATCAACAACGTGTATTGGACCTATTTAGAAAACATCATGTTGGTGAAGAAGATCTAGTTCCATCAACAGGCTACGGCTACGACGATATAGGTCGTGATAAGATTGAAGATATATATGCTGACTATTTTAAAACAGATGATGCTCTAGTTCGTCCACAATTTGGCTCAGGTACTCATGCAATTACAGTTGGTCTTTTCAGCATGCTTCGCCCAGGGGATACCCTTTATTATTTAACTGGAACGCCATATGATACCATTCAAGAAGTAATTGGTCTTGCTGGTAATAAGCCCGGTAACATGAAGGAATGGGGAATTAATTTTAAGACTACTGAATTGAAGAATGGGGAAGTAGACTACGACCAAGCTAAAAAAGATATCATGGACCCATCAATTAAAGTAGTCGCAATTCAAAGATCATTAGGGTATGCAACTCGTAAGACTTTTACTATGGCTAAGATTAAGCCAATGCTTAAGTTCATTAAAGAAGTTCGTCCAGATGTTAATATTTTTATTGATAATTGTTATGGAGAATTTTCTGAATGTGAAGAACCAACTTTTTATGGTGCTGATATGATGGCTGGTTCCCTTTATAAGAATGCTGGTGCAGGTTTAGTAAAAGGCGGTGCTTTTTTAGTTGGCCGGCAGGATTTAATTGATGGTGCTGGTTCACGGTTGACAGTGCCAGGAGCTGGAAAAGGTGAAGGCGCAACTTGGGGTTATTTGCGCGATATCTACCAAGGATTCTTTATGGCAGCTCATACTACTGGTGAAGCTCAAAAAGGTATGGTCTTTACTGCAGCCTTATTAGAAGAAATGGGGATGCAGGTTTCACCTAAATGGAGTGATCCACGTAGTGATATTGTTCAAACTGTTACTTTTGGCAAGCCGGATCCAATGGTTAAGTTCTGTGCAGCAATTCAACATTATTCACCTATGAACTCTTTTGTTGATCCAATTCCTTATCACCAAGATGGCTACGAAGATGAGGTTGTAATGGCTTCTGGTTCATTTGTCGAAGGCTCAACTATTGAGTTGTCATCTGATGGTCCACTTCGTGATCCATATATGCTTTATATTCAAGGTGGTTTGTCCTATGCTCATGATAAGATTGCGATTACTCATGCAGTAGAAGAAACATTTTATAAGTAAATTTAACTCTAAAAGATTCACATTTTTCTTTATTTAAAAGTGTGAATCTTTTTATCTTGTTTGGGGTAAATTGTTAATTTAGAATAAAAAGTAGCAATTTAACTAGTTAGGATAAGTTTATGAATCCAGAAGAAGTTTTAAAAGATATATTTGGCTATACAAATTTTCGCCCAGGTCAAAAACAAGTAATTGATTTAGTTTTAAAAAAGCAAAATGTGTTAGCGGTTATGCCAACCGGTGGCGGAAAATCAATGTGTTATCAAATACCAGCTTTGATTAATTCCGGTGTAACTTTGGTTATTTCACCATTAATTTCTTTAATGAAAGATCAAATTGATAATTTAAAGCAAAATGGAATTAATGCGGCAGCATTAAATTCTACTACACCGCAAGAAGAGGTTAATCCAATTTTACGTCAGGCATATAAAGGCAAAATTAAGTTAATTTATATTACACCTGAGCGTTTAGCGATTGATTATTTTAGATATCAGTTAAATTTTTTAGATATTGATCTAGTTGCTGTCGATGAAGCACACTGTATTTCACAATGGGGACATGATTTTCGACCTGCTTATCGTCAATTATTAGATGGAATCAATTCACTAAAAAGCAGACCAAATATATTAGCTTTAACAGCGACAGCCACGCCTGCGGTTCAAGATGATATTTGTGAACAATTGAATATTCCCAAGGAGAATATGATTGTTACCTCTTTTGCTCGCCCTAATATATCGTTTAAAGTGGTCAACTCACCACAAAATACTCCATTATATATTTCAGAATATATTAAGGCACATCAGGATAAAGCAGGGATTATTTACACTAATACACGTAAAAAAGTTGAAAGTTTGACAGATTATTTGGCTAAGAAAGGAATCTCTGTTGGTGCTTATCATGGTGGAATGGATTCTTCAGAACGAAGTCAAGTACAGGAAGCTTTTCAATTTGATGAATTTCAAGTAATTGTTGCAACTAATGCTTTTGGAATGGGGATCGATAAAAGTAATGTCAGATTTGTGATTCATGCCTCAAGTGCCCGTAATATGGAAAGTTACTATCAAGAAGCAGGTCGGGCAGGCCGTGATGGGGAAGAAAGCGAAGCGATTTTAATCTATCATCCTGGTGACTTGCGTCAATATCGCTACTTTATTGATGAATCAGATGCGGATGATAAATATCGAGAACTGCAATATCGTAAGTTGCAAACAATTACTGATTATGCTAATACTGGTGAATGTTTGCAGCAATTTATCGTCCGTTATTTTGGTCAAGATTGTCCGCCATGTGGCAAATGCTCAAATTGTCTAAATCAGGATGAATTGACTGACATTACCATTGATGCTCAAAAAGTGATTAGTATGGTTTATGAACTAGATGGTCGCTTTGGAAAAACGATAGTTGCTCAATGTTTGATTGGCTCAAAAAATCAGCGCATGCAAGAAATGAATGCTACACAATATAAGTCTTTTGGCTCTCTAAGAATGAAGCAAAAAGATGCTATAAGCTTGATTGACTATTTAATTGCTTCAGGTTATCTAGAAGTTGAAGGTAGCAAATATCCACTAGTGCATGTAACTAATCATGGGTGGGATGTACTAGATGGCAAAACTGTAGTCAAACGGCGAATTGCTAAGATTTCAGTAACTACTACTCATGCTGGTGAAGAAAGTGATACTTTATTTGAAGCTTTAAGACAAAAGCGTTTGGAATTAGCTAAGCAGCAAAAAGTACCAGCATTTATGATTTTTTCAGATCGCTCTTTGCACGATATGGCACAAATTAAACCACAAAATGAAAGTGAATTTTTAGAGGTAAGTGGTGTAGGGCAAGCGAAGATGAAAAAGTATGGTCAGGCTATGATGGAAATAATCAAAAGAAAAGGAAAATAGCTAAAATAATAATATTAAAATATTGGTCAAACCGGTCTTTTTTTATTACAATAAATGTAAATGAAAGAAGGACTAAATTTATGGCTAAAAAAACATTAATTATCTATTATTCTTGGGAAGGCAATACCAAGAACATGGCTAAAAAGATTAACGGAGAAATTGAAAACAGCGAATTAAAGGAAGTAACTGTTGCTCCTGACGCTTTTGATTCAGATATGTACAAGACCAACGATATTGCTCTAGATCAAATTCAAGGTAAGGTTCCTTATCCTGAAATTCAAATGGATGATATCGATTTTAATAATTATGATTTGATTTTAGTCGGTAGCCCTGTTTGGTCAGGCTATCCTGCAACTCCAATTAAGCCATTACTTGAAAAGATGAAAAACTACCGTGGTGAAGTTGCATCATTCTTTACCTCAGCAGGCACTAACCATAAGGCTTATGTTAGTCACTTTAAAGAATGGGCTAATGGTCTGAATGTTGTTGGTGTTGCACGTGATGATAGTGAAGTCCGCGATTGGGTTAAATAATTAACCTTTAGAATATTAAAAATCAGTACAAACTCCGTGTTTTGTACTGATTTTCTTTTGTATTTTAAGAACAAAAATAAGAGTTACAAAATGTAACCCTCATTTTTTATTTATGACACGAATCAAGCGCCGTTACGCATGACTCCTAGCTTGATAGGTGTCTCTAAATATGTGGTATTTTTATATATATCAAAAGAAAAAACAAGGGTTTCTTTAATCAATATCACAACAACACCTCATTTCTATGTCTTTTAAAAGTAAGCGCTTACTTTATCTACTTATAATATATCATATAACACATATTTTTAATAGTAATTTTGTCATAATTTTCCAAAAATTGGTTTGCTTGTTGGTAATTCATGATTATAGATTAAAAGAGATAATGACTAAATATGGAAAGGGGATATTTAATGACGATTCCAACGAAAATTGAAGTTCGTGGCGGACGAGTACATAACTTAAAGAATATTGACGTTGACATTCCTTTGAATAAATTTGTAGCAATTTCAGGACTGTCAGGCTCAGGAAAATCATCACTAGCAATGGGGATTCTTTATGAAGAAGGTTCAAGACGCTATCTTGATGCTCTGTCAACTTATATGCGTAGGCGAATTAAACAGGGAAATCAAGTTGATGTAACTAGCGTCAAACATATTCCCTCCGCATTAGCTTTACGGCAGCGTCCAAGTGTACCAAATGAGCGAGCTACAGTAGGAACCATGAGTGAGACTTTTAATGTTTTACGCTTAATTTTCTCTCGTTTGGGTTCTCCAGTTTGTCCTAATGGACACCGCTTGAAGCCGAGTTTTGCAATTGCAAAGGCAATGAGTATGTCAGGTGAGCAAATGGGACAATTAACTTGTCCAGTCTGTGGTGTAAAATTTTATGCACCAAGTGCCGAACAATTTGCTTTTAATTCAGATGGTGCATGTACTGAGTGTGGCGGAACTGGTAAGGTACGGCAACTAGATGAATCTAAACTGATTACGGATGAAAATTTGTCAATTAAAGATGGTGCAGTTGCATCTTGGAGCTTGCCAGGACGGAACTTTATGTCTAACGTTGCAGAACATGCTGGTGTTAGGATCGACATTCCTTATAAAGATCTTACTGATAAAGAAAAAGATTTTGTCTTAAATGGTCCTGAAAAGAAATATAAAATGGACTTTTTATCAGGAACTGGCAGGGTATTTCATGATTTTAATGCCTTATATGAAAATGCTCGGCAAGCTGTCTATCGTTCAGCAAAGAGTAGCAAATCAGAACGTGCGCAAAAAAGAATAGCCGAATTCTTTACATATTCGACTTGTCCACTTTGTCATGGTAGTCGTTTGAAACCAGAATTGTTACAACAGCTGGTCGGTAAGCAAAATATTAATCAGGTGGCTGAAATGCAGTTAGGTGATTTAGTTACCTGGGTTAAAGATGTGCAAGCAACTTTACCAACTAATATGCATAAAATGGCTCATTCGATTATTCAGGAGTTTTTGGATAATTTGCAACCATTATTAGACTTAGGGCTAGACTATTTGACTATGGCTAGAAGTGGAAATACCTTATCGACAGGTGAATTGCAACGAATTCAATTAGCAAGAACATTACGTACTGAAACTACTGGAGTTTTATATGTCTTGGATGAGCCTTCTATTGGTCTCCATCCTGCTAATGTTGCAGGATTAATTAAGGTTTTACGAAAATTAGTTGCTCAGGGCAATTCATTAGTAGTTGTTGATCATAATGTTGACATTATTAAAGCCGCTGATGAAGTAATTGAGATTGGACCACGTTCAGGTAAAAAAGGTGGTCAGATTTTGGATCAAGGTTCAATTACTGCGATCAAACATGATCAGCATTCTTTAATTCGACCATATTTGGATGGCAGTGCTAAGCTACTTGCCAGAGAGCCAGCCAATCAAATAAATTCCGATTCTATTTCATTTGAAGTAAAGCAATATTTTAATTTACATGATGTAAAAACTAAAATCCCACTAAACCAATTAACTGCAGTAACTGGTTTTTCAGGTGCCGGTAAAACTAGTTTGATTTTGGATAGTTTAGTGCCCGCTATTATAGCAAAAAGCAAAAGTGAAAAATTGCCAAAACAAATTAGTAGCTTTTCTAGCCCAATTTCAAATGTAGTAAGTGTTGATGCATCTCCAATTGGTAAAAGTACTCGGTCAACTGTAGCAACTTATACTTCAATTATGGACAATTTACGAAAGTTATATGCTAGTCAGCCACTCGCTAAAAAGAAGCATTATACGCCAAGTTGGTTTTCATATAATAATAAACAAGGAGCTTGTCCTACTTGTGGTGGTACAGGAATTGTGACTCTTGACATCCAATTTTTACCAGATATGCAACAAGTCTGTCCAACCTGTCATGGCGATCGTTATAATCAAGATGTACAA
The DNA here is from genome assembly GCF_002553775.1 of Lactobacillus sp. UMNPBX16. Classification (NCBI taxonomy): domain Bacteria; kingdom Bacillati; phylum Bacillota; class Bacilli; order Lactobacillales; family Lactobacillaceae; genus Lactobacillus; species Lactobacillus sp. UMNPBX16. The sequence continues at coordinate 2,896 of NZ_PCYU01000063.1, read as the reverse complement.
AAGGTGAAGTGGCATGATCTGTCAATTGTTGATGCCCTAAATCTAGATGTTAATGAAGCTCTACCGATTTTTGTTAAAGTGCCTAAGATTGAACGAGAGCTAAAATTGTTAAAAGAAGTAGGCTTGGATTACTTACATTTGGGAGAAGATACACCAACTTTGTCAGGTGGAGAAGCTCAGCGCCTTAAACTTGTTACTCATCTTAGTCATAAACAAAATGATACATTGTTTGTTTTCGATGAACCTACGATTGGCTTGCATCCTCTTGACGTGAAGGTTCTGGTCCAAGTAATGCAAAAGTTGTTAGCTCAGGGAGCTACCATTATTACAATCACTCATGATTTAAATTTAATTGTCAATTGTGATTACATGATTGATTTAGGCCCACGTGGTGGTAAAAACGGTGGTCGGATTGTCCAAGAGGGTAAGCCTTTAGAATTAAAGCAAAAGCCTGAAAGTTTAACGGCACACTATTTGGCCAATTATTTACATGATTTCGAAAATCTATTTTAATATTATATGAAAATAGCATTAAATAAATTTATAGCAAACTGTAGCTAAAAAATAAGACATAGGAAGAAATAATATTTGAAACAGATCTAAGATTAATGTAATATTAAATATAAATTAACTATATATTAACTATCTACTCAATTTATACTAAGGTGAGAAAAATGAATTTGCTCAAACAGATCCGTGATCGAGGATTAATCTTAGATGGTGCAATGTCTACAGCTCTTGAGAAGTTAGGCATTGATACAAATAATGAACTTTGGACAGCAATTGCATTAGAACATAATCTTGCTCAAATTTATCAAGTACATATGAATTATTTTAAGGCTGGAGCCCAGATGGCAATTACTGATACTTATCAAGCAAATATCCCAGCTTTTGAAAAACATGGTTTTACACAAGACCAGGCTACTAAATTGATTACTAATGCAGTTCAAATTGCCAAAAAAGCCCGTGATGATTTTGCAAAGACAACGGGAATTCATAATTATGTAGCGGCTTCAGTAGGACCTTATGGTGCATATTTAGCTCAAGGGGATGAATTTCGCGGAGATTATTCTCTAACAACGGAGGAATATCTTAATTTTCATTTACCACGATTGAAGATTTTATTGGCAAATAAACCTGATTGTCTCGCACTTGAAACTCAGCCTAAATTGGATGAAGTTGTAGCAATCTTAGATTGGTTAAAGGAAAATGCTCCGGAAATTCCAGTGTATGTAAGTTTTACATTGCATGATACAACTAAAATTAGTGATGGCACTCCTTTAAAGCGGGTAGTGCAAAAGCTTAATGAATATGATCAAGTATTTGCGATTGGAGCCAATTGCTTTAAACCGTTTTTAGCAACTGCAGTAATTGATAAAATTCATGATTTTACTGATAAACAAATTGTCATTTATCCTAACTTGGGTGGCGTTTATAACGAATTTGAGCGCAATTGGATTCCATTTAATGCAAAATTCGATTTTAAAAAGTTAAGTCAAGAGTGGTATGAACATGGTGCTAGAATAATAGGTGGCTGTTGTTCGACTACCGAAAAAGAAATTGGCCAAATTTCCGCCTTTTTTAAGACAATTAACAATACTAAAAGCAAATCAGTTAAATCAGAGCTAAAAAAGGTTAAAAATGATAGCAATATACAAATTTGATTTTTAAGAATTCATATACTTTTTTTGAAATTTATCAAGTAAAAATCTTTATCTTTTTATTTTTATTTGATATTATAGTAGCGGAGCGTGTGATGAGCGCTCCGAGGATGAAAAGGCTAAGCAAGATGTTTCTTATGACATCTGCTGATAGGAAGAAATTTGAAGGTGTAGAAAAGCCATTAAGGACATTTTCCTTAGTGACTTTTTCTTTTTGCCCAAAATAAATAGCCGACTTATCGTCGACTATTTTTAATCTTAAAAATTATTTTTGTCTGTTTGTGGAGTAACTTTATCCCAAATTGCATCTACTAAGCCAATCCACATTAAGCCCATAGCAACTGAGCCGCAAACATCACTTGGCCAGTGAGCGTAGAGATAAACTCTTGAAATCATTACTAAAACAAGCCAAATAGCTAATAAAACAGTGAGCCAGATTTTAGCAGTTTTATTTTTAACTAAAGCTGGAATCAATATTAGTATTAGCCAGAAAACAATGATCGCCATTCCTAATGTGTGGCCACTAGGAAAACTGAAACCATCATCAGCAGCTAAGTGAGCAGCTGGTCGTGCCCGTTGGATTATATGTTTAACAATCCAACCAAAAGCATCAGCTGTAACTAGTGAAATGACAATACTTGCCGAAAGAGGACGCTGCTTTTTCAGCCAAAGAATGACTGCTATCAACAGCATCCAAACTAAGTCAACTTTAGTATCTGCTAAAAATGTAATTGCATGCATAATGCTCTGCAGATTAGGAATACTGTGGACTAAGCCTTCAAAGAAATTGTCAAAGCCGGTAACCCAACTTGCATGAGCCATAATAGAGAATGCAAGAATCAAAAAGATCGGTAATCCGATACAAATAGAATAAATATTTTTTTTGCGCATTTTTTCCTCGTTTATACTTATTTTTATAACAATAATGAGTTTATCATAGAATATGGAGACTGTAAAATAGTTTGTGTAAGGATGAATGATTCCTTAAATTTATTTCTTTAAACATTAGAAAAAGGAGTTCCTTTCTCGTATGATTGGTTTGAACAAAAAAACACATACAGAAAGAAGAACTCCTTCATGAATGATTTTACCAAAGATTTTGCTCAAGCTCTATTCAATCCAGACAAAATAAATGATTTATTGCGCAAAGAGCTACAACAGGCTGTTAATAACTTGTTAGAAGCTGAATTGACTGCCTTTCTGGGCTATGATCCCTATGCCAGAAATGGCTGGAA
>NZ_PCYU01000062.1:0-22921 GCF_002553775.1 Lactobacillus sp. UMNPBX16 | reverse complement strand
CAAAAGATTTGACAGTTTCCTATTAGGCACTACAGTTTATAGTATAGTCTTAAATTGAATACTTTTATTGTTAAAATAGAAATGAAATAAAAGCTTAAAAAAATATACTAATTATTAAGTTTTTAAGCTTATAATGTATACAAGGATATAAAAATAGATTGGGGATTTGATGAGTTTAAAAGAGGTTTTAAATAGTAATCGGCCTGCAGAGTCACGACAATTAGCGTGTGCGTTAACTTTTTGTGGGGGATTTATTGATGCATATACATATATCCAGAGAGGACATACGCTTTCCGCTGGACAAACAGGAAACGTTATCTTTTTTAGTTCAGCATTAGCTGATCATAATGTTCCTGGAATGATTAATCGAGCTAGTACGTTTATTGCTTTTTCTTTAGGATTGCTATTAGTAGGACTTTTTCATAAATATGTGAAAAGTCACTATTGGAGAGTATTTTGCTTATTTCCAATTTTAGCGATTTGTATTGTAGTGGGCTTTTTGCCTAAAAGTGTTCCTAATTATTATATTGTGCCTGCTATTGCGTTTGGATTGGCTATTCAAAACGCATCTTTCAGCAAAATTGAAGGCATGGGTTATAACAATGCATTTACAACTGGAAATTTAAAAAAATCGGTTGTTGCATGGAGTGCATTTTTCTTTGGTGAAGACAAAAGTAAACATACAGCTGCCGTTAATTATATGATGTTAACAATTGCATTTGCAGTTGGAGCAATAATTTCAGCTTTACTGCAAAAATTATTGGTATTAAAAACTATTTGGATTGCAGTCATTTTTTTAACGACGATTAATTTAGTTTATATCATTGCATTGAGACGAAATAAAAAAATTGATTTTTCAAAATGATTTTAAAAGCACTTGTCATAATTGGCAAGTGTTTTTTTGAAGAGGTTGTGAGTGAGAAGAAAGCGACCAATCTTAAAAATAATAATTTTATCAGTGTGCGTATAATTCATATTATGTAAAGCCAGATTAAAAAAACAATCCATTTAATAATAGAAGTCATAATTAATTTAATTGTTTCAGCAAATAAGTCTTATTTTGGATTTGTTAACTCGAATTCAGGTTATTTATTTTTTCAAAAAATGAATTTTGCTTTTTTAATTTTTGTTTTTACTTCATTTACTCTGACTATGATAAGAAAATCACCTCTCAATAAATTTTTACATGCTGAGATCGCAATTCTATGACCAAGTTCATTTATTTTGATCAATAGTTAGTTTTATAGTTTAATAGTTAGTTGTTCATTTGTATGAACCAGTTTTTAAAAGTAATGGTTTTATTGATGGTTGGAATTATAGTTTTTCATCAAGTTAATCAAGCTAGATAAAATTACTTTTATGGCTAAGAGTAAATCAATGGTATCCTAGATATTCTTGAGATAATTTTTTAGAGATTAGTTATCCGTATATTTTATGGCTAAAAGTCTGAATTGAATAATATGCTGACAATAATCAATAAAACAACCTTTAAAGAGAAGTATTTTGAAACAGTTATGGTAAAGTAATTCTAATTAAAAACAATGAACATAGTTGAGTAATATTTGCTAGTTTTGCCTTTAGTATCTATAAAGCCATTTTTTATTTTTATTCTATAGCTTTCTTTAAAACAAAAATTTTAATGATCGCTAGATAAACCTATCTCGCATAAGCCTAATTTTGGTAAATTTGTGCTTTTGTTATTTTTATTGTTTTAACGTTTTGTATTTCATTTTAAATTCGTAAAAAAATATTTTATAAATTCTTTGCTCTTTTTGCTACATACAAATCGATATTAAGTGCTTTTATATTTATTCTTATTCCCTATTTTTAAGATTTGCTGCAATAATACACATATTGAAATTTCTTAAATAAATAATCAAGCGGTAAAAATGATAATTCTACTAAACTCATGACTCAAGTCGCTACTTAAATCTGTGTTTTTACATGAATAAGACATCTAAATAAAGTTTCAATCTTCAAAAAATGCTGAGAATCACTCTAAGATTTCTTTTTAATGAATTAATTTATCGTGGTTACTCAATCTTTATACAAACAAGCAACATTTTAATTCATTATTATAACCCTTATACCTCTATCTCCCCTCCTCTGCTGACCAGGGAAGACGAAAAAAGAGCCGAAATCAGACATAATTCGTCCAATCAGGCTCTTTGCTTATCTAGCTAGAATAAAAATCTGAATAAAATCAATCTGTTGCAGGTCTAATTTTATTCATAATGAAGGCAACGACGATTACCAAGATAACTGCACCTAAAATTGACGGTACAATTGCCATGTCCGCAACCTTCGGTCCCCATTCCCCTAAAAGGGCTTGGCCTAGTGAAGATCCAACCAATCCTGCTAAAATATTAGCAATCCAGTTCATTGACTTACCATGTCCAGTTAAAGCACCTGCAATTAAGCCGATTACTCCACCAACAATTAATACCCAAATCCAATGTAGCATTTTGATCACCTTTGCTTTCTTGCAAAATATCTTATCACATTTCTGATTAAACAAAGCGCTTTCTTTAACTATCTTTATTTTAAGCGAATGAACTGTTTCTTGTCACTTTTAAAATATATTATTTGACTGTCTTATACTTTTCTTTAGATTTGGGGCATATTTCTTGCCACGACTAATTCTTTATTTTTTGTCTATTGTATATCTCAATTTGATTTCAATTTTTTTCGGTTTGATTACTGATATATTAATAAATGATCTCATCTATTGCCTTTTGAGAACTATATCTGTAGTCTATAAAGTATAAATTATGTGAGAGATATAGATAAGATTCTCTCCACTAAGTATGGAGGACATAAATTGTTTAAAAGGAAATCAATTATTAAATTAGCATGTGCAACTATGTTAACGAATGCAGGTGTCACACTTTTATCTCAAATGACTCGTTTCTCTGACTCAGAGAGCATTGTGCAAGCTTCATCAACATCAGTTGTTGCTAAAGCCCTTGGAATTGATGTTGCCAGCTACCAAAGCGCAGATTTAACTGCTCATGCCAAGGCTGGTTCTCAATTTGCAATCGTTAAAGTTAGTGAGGGAACCAGTTATCGCAACCCTAAGGCAGCCAATCAGATTAAATCTGCTATTGCTAATGATATGATGCCGATGGCTTATCATTTTGCAACTTTTAGTTCAAGTTCATCGGCCGCTAAGCGCGAAGCGCAATACGCAATTTCTTCTGCTAAGGCGTTGGGATTACCAGCTGGCTCATACTTAGCCTGCGATTATGAAACTGGTCAGGGCAATATCATTACTAATGGTAAAAATGTAACAGCTAAGGCTATTATTGCCTTTATGGATCAAATTAAGGCGGCTGGCTATCAACCACTTCTCTATGCTAGTTCTTCCGTTTTGCAAAACAATATTAATACTCCATCTATCGTGAACAAGTATCCTAATTCACTCTGGGTAGCCGCATATGCGATTTCAGGCCGAGTAGACCAACCCAACTTTAAATACTTCCCTTCAATGGATGGTGTCGCAATCTGGCAGTTCACAGATAATTGGCGCGGAATGAATACTGATGGCAATATTACAGTCTTGCCATTATCAATCGCAGGTAACGCGGCAGTCTCACAGGCTCCTAAGGCCTCCAATACCAAGAAAACAGCTACAGTTATGTACAAGTCATATGTTTATGACAAAAATAGCAACCGGACAAATGATTTTTATAATGCTTACAGCTCTATTACTTATTATGACAATAAGGTGAGAATTAAAGGCAAATCAATGATTCGTGTCGGTGAAGACAAGTATGTGATGGCAAGTAACGTACTAGGCAATTCACGCGTCTTTAAAGCTGATGCTAAAGTGTATAAAAATGATGGCACCATTAATACAAAATGGTCTACTAAAAAATCCGGTTCACCGATCAAGACTTATGGCCCTAAACATTACATCAATAATGAAGCTTACTATCGAATTGGTAAAAATGCTTACGTTAAAGCAGACAAGTTCTAATTTATTTTTAGCAGCAAATATTTGCTGCTTTTTTGATGCATCCCTAAAACGTAAATGAACTGACGAATCATTTCCAATTTATTTATCTGCATCCCTTTTTTACCCATGTTAAAATTAAGGCATTATATAGAAACGAGGATAAGATAAGGATGAAATTTAAAAAGAAGTTAGCTTTATTCTTAGGTCTGGGAGTATTATTGCTTTCTCTGACTGGTTGTAGTGATTTTCAAAACTGGGAATTATCTATGCGCTCTAAGATTGGGGCATTGCCCTTAACAGTATCAACGTATGATTCTAATGGACAAAAGATCGACCAGATCAAAGCTAAGTCAGTTAATATTCATACTGATAAAAAGATGTCACAGAAAAGTAGTAATGGCACTGAACATTCTAGCGTAATTGATGTTGACTATGGCAATAATCGAATGATTCACGTTGGTTCTACTATGATTGCCTATGAAGGACTGAAAAACTACGAGGATGCATTTAACAAAAAAGTTAAGATCGACGATCAAAATCGTTCTGTTCCTCTGTTAAATACAATGTATCAGAATTTTAAAAACGATTGGAATGGTAGCTCAAGAGTAGTAATGATTAGAAGCCAATTAGGAATGCCGATTGCTGTCTTTATTGGAAATCACGTCTCAATTCATAAGAGTGATATGAAGAATGCAACTCAATTTGTGATTGATGGTCATCGTCTATTTGTTTACCGTGCTGATTACACAGTTTATCCAATGTCCAGTTTAAAAAGCAATTAACTATAAAAAGTGTCACTCCTCATTTTAAGGACTGACACTTTTTATTATTTATCATCAATTAATGCATTAAATGCTTCATTAGTTTCAACGATGTCGCTCATTACTTGATTAATCCAGTCATTAAGCTTATCGTTATCGTAGTTTTCTAAACCGCCTTCGGAATCTCCAATGTCCGCAATACCATTATTGAAATCTACTAGTTCAGTAATTAACTTTTGAGCAAAAATCTTAGTGGTGCCACCAAAGTTTTCCGCAAAATTATTTACATCCCCATATGCATCGGCAATATCACTGAAAACTGTGACAGTTTTACCAAAAGTCTCACTCAAGTTATCTACATCTGCTTGAGTTGGTACAGTCAATTCTTCATCTTCATTATTAAGTTGTTCATCTAAACGAACGCCAATGTCGTTTAACACTAAGTGACCATCATATAGACGATTCAGTAATTTGATACCACTAGGGTTTTTAGCTTGGAAGTTTACACTAATTTCTTCTGTCATACTTTTTCCTCATCTCACATAATGTATTTTCATCTATTGTACAATTTTTAGCCAAAAAATACGACTAAACAAGGAAAATAAGCTTTTTTCGATTCTTTATAAAAAATGTTATATTTTACTTGAACATTAGCAATAAAGAGCATAAAATAAACGATTGAAAAGTGTTGTACCATACAAACAACATATGTTTGTAAGTAATGTTTGAATTACTAAATGTAATTTGCTCTTACTTACTGACGAGCAATCACTGTTGCTATAATTAGAATGCTAAGAGTTTTCTATAAGCGTTGCTGGTATTCTAGTTATAGTGACATGATTATCTAAGTTAAATTTAGTTGCAATCATTTTTCTACGTTAGTACTATAGATATTCACGTTCGAATGAGCGCAGTAATTTTAAATTAGACTGTTTTTTATCACCTATTCCTGAGAATAGGTGATTTTTTTATGATTAACGTATTTGTATGATATAATATAAACATTAGTTCGTGAAAGGAGCAGATATGGAAACTGCTAAATACCTAGAATTGATCCAAATTGAAGTAAATAAATTGCCTGATTTTGTTAAGCAATTTAATCTTGGTACTAATCATTCATTAACTACTACTTACCAGTACTTAACTGAAATTCGACGCTTCTTCGATTGGCTACGTCAAGAAAATATCTCTTCTGCTTCAGATAATGCTCATGTTACTACGGATACATTAGCCAACTTACGTCGCAATGACATAATGCTGTATATTGATTATTTAGGACATACCCGTAATAAGCAAGGCCGACTAAACTCCCCCACTACGATTAATCGCTCAATTAATGCTTTACGCTCCCTATTTAAGTTTTTAACCATTACTGCCGACAATAATCATGGTGAGCCATATTTTGAGCGGAATGTAATGCTTAAAATTAATTCTTTAAATGATACGCAAACACTTAATTATCGGGCTCATGTACTTGAAAGCCACATGTACACTGGTAAGTTAAAATTTGAATTTTTGACTTTTATTGATCAGGACTATATTAACCATTGTAATAAGCAAGCAAAGATTGGTTTTAAGCAAAACAAAGAACGTGACATGGCAATTGCTGCATTAATCTTAGGTACCGGCATTCGGGTGTCTGAATGTGCTGGCGTTGATTTGAGTGATTTAAACCTTAAGGATGCTGTACTAGATGTAACTAGAAAAGGCGGACAAAAAGATAGTGTACCAATTGCAGAATGGACACTTCCTTATATCAAGCGATATAAAGGTATTCGTAATGAACGCTATCATGCAGATAGTAAGCAAGTGGCATTCTTTTTAACTCAATGGCATGGTCAAACGCGGCGAATTACAACTAATGCAATTGAAAAAATGATCAATAAGTATTCTGCAGCTTTTGGTCATCCCCTTACCCCACATAAGTTACGTCATACGGTTGCTTCTGAGCTCTATGAAGTAACTAAAGATCAAGTGCTTGTAGCACAACAGCTAGGTCAAAAAGGCACTTCAGCCACCGATCTATATACTCATGTTGATCAGAAAAAACAGCGTGCGGCTCTCAATGAGATCTCAAAAGAAAATCACGGTTAATCAAATTAAATGCAAAAACGAGTTTGGCTATTCAATTCCAAACTCGTTTTTTATTAATGTTTCAATTTCTTGTAAGCTTTTTTGGAGCCACGATCTAGATCACGATTAAACTTATAATCTTGCCAGTCTTTAACAAAGAGTAAATCTAAGTTATATCCTTTTGGGTACAAGTCTTTAGCTAGTCGTCTTAATTGTAAACGTCTGAGTGGTACTTCTACAAATTCTTTTGCCACAAATATCTTTGCTGCATTTTGGGTAGGAAGATATTTATAAAAGATTCCTTCTTCTTTTAAATTGGTAGCATATACAATATCACCTTTATGAAATTCTTTTTTAACAACCAGGTTGCTTTTGTTTTTCCGCTGGTGAACGAAACGTTTTTTTAAAGATAAAGGTAAATTATTACCCGCTAATATGGCTTCTGCTTGATGCAGAACATTTTCTGGAATACCTGATTTCTTGGCGATCCATAGTGCTCGACTATTACCAATACTTCCTATCTTTAACTTATAAGTAGGTTGCAGATTTTTTAAGTCAAAATCCATTGCAGCTGTGATAAAACCATCATGCTGCTTAGCAAAATCCTTAATAGAGCTGTAGTGTGTTGTGGCCATGATTAAACAGCCACGTAAATACAACTCTTGTAGAATTCCAATAGCGAGTGCGCTTCCTTCATTTGGATCTGTCCCTGTCCCTAATTCATCTAATAATACTAAACTATGGAATTGAGCATATTTGGTAATCATGGCAATATCTTTCATTTCGGCTGAAAAAGTACTCAGAGAATTATCTAGGTCCTGGTGATCACCTATTAAAGTAAAAACGTCATCCATTAATGGAATATCACATGGTTTATCGCTTGGTAAAAACAGACCTAGTTCGGTCATTAAAATCATCAAACCAGTAGTTTTAAGCGCGACGGTTTTACCACCAGCATTTGGTCCTGTAATCATTAGAACACTATTTTCTTGGGTTAATTCTAAGGTTAACGGAACAGGATTAATGATCAAGGGATGCCGCACTGCACGTAAAACAAGAGAATTTTCACGATTAATTTTAGGCCTAATACAATTATATTTTTGTGCAAACTTTCCCCTAGCAAAAATCATATCTAGTAAAGTGATTAGTTCAATGTTACGCTTAATATCATCCTTCACGTCGTATATTTTTGCAGTTAAAGCACCTAAGATTGCTAGTTCTAGATTACGTATTTGTGCCTTTAAATTGGTTATTTGCTGATTTAGACGAACAACCTTAGCAGGTTGAAAGTAGACAGTTTGTCCACCATTAGAAACAGCCACAATAGTCCCTGACAATTGATTTTTGTAGTTTGCTTTAATTGGAATGGTAGCGTAGCCCTCTTTTTCAACGATCATTGCGTCTCTAATCATTTTTTGATTAGGTTTACTAGTCAAAAAATAATTTAATGCAGTTTTGAGTTCAGTAACAGATTTCTTTAAGTCGCGGCGCATTTTTGCTAGTTCACGATCTGCCTCATCGCGTACTTGACCATGTTCAATAGTAGTATAAATAGCATTTTCAATGTCTGGCAATAGCGTCATGTCTTGGACATATGCATTGAGTAATGGTGCTAGCTGCTCATGTCTGGCTAAAAAGCGTTGTAGTAGGCGATTTACTCGTAAAAATTCTGCTACTTTTTCTAGATCATCAGGAGTTAAGATTAGTCCTTTTTCAGCTTTAGTAATTAAATGCTCGATATCCTCAGAACTGGCAAAAGGAATGTGCTGCCGTAATTTCAAAATCTTCACGGCTTCTTCTGTTTCATTAAGCAGTTGTTCTACTTTATGTAAATTGCTACTTGGTTGGGCGGAACTTAATTGTTCTTTGGCAGCAATAGTAATTGCCTGTTGAGCTAAGATATCTTTAACTTGAGTAAAGTTTAAGTTTTGATTATTGTTGATATTTTTCAATTTGATGTAATTTCCTTATGTTTAATTTAACGTTGATTGTAACTAATGGCTTAATAAGTATGCTTGCAGACATATGCATTTCCTCGAATTTCTATAATTTGATTTAAAAATGATTGTAACATAAAAAGAACATTAAAATAACTACTATAGTAAAACAGTTATTAAATTAATTCCTATATTTTGTGATAACCATAGCACTATTGCACATTATAGCAATTTTACTATGACATTCAACACTAGTATCTCAACTGTAATTTTTAATTACAAATCTATTATCGTAAAAAGGGTAAACAAAAAAGACCATAGTTTGTACTATGGTCTTTTTTTGTTCTTATTTTAATTCGAGCTTATCAATATCAACCATCCATGCAATTGCAATTGATTTCTCTCCTAAGTGTGTAGCGATTACTGGACTAAATTCAGCTACATCAACTGGCTTATCTGGAAAGTTTTCATTAACAAATTGCTTAATTTGCTCCGCTTGCTTTAAATCATTTGAGTGAAATACAAACAAGCGGAGCTTATCTTTATAAGGCAAATTTGCTGTCTTCTCTAAAGTTAATTTTTCTACCTTAGAAACAGCACGCTTTAATGATCTGATCTTATCAAAAGCAACGATTTTTCCTTCATCATTAAAAGTTAACAAAGGCTTGATTTGAAGCATTGTCCCAATAAAAGCACCGGCATTGCTTAAACGGCCACCACGACTTAAGTTTTTAAGATCATCTACTACAAAGAATTCATCAATTGTCTTACGTATCTCATCTAATTTCTTTAAGATAGCCTCTGGTTCCATACCATTTTTTATCATTCTTGCGGCAGCTAACACCAAGTAGCCTTGCAATCTAACTGTCATCTTAGAATCGTATGGATATAAATTATATTCAGGATTGTTATGTGCCATATTTACCATATTTTGATAAAAGCCTGAGATACCACTGGACAAAGTGATAGCGATAATAGCTTCGTAGCCTTCTCCGTGTAATTTATTACATAATTCTATCATTTGACCCATGCTGGGCTGTGAAGTTTTAGGAAAAGCAGCACCTTGTCTCTCCATCTCAAAAAGCTGGGTGGAAGTGATATTAACGCCTTCTGAATATTCCTTATCACCTACGATGACAGGAATAGGAACTACATTAATATCATTATTTTTAACTTCTTGATCAGTTAAGACACTAGTACTGTCAGTAACTAATGCAATTTTCAATTTATTAACCCTTCCCATATCTAATTTAGCATAGAAAAATTATAGCATAAAAGGCACCTATCACGCACCCTATTCCATTTTTTCTAGGGTCATAGAAGTATCAGCGACTTGATTTAATTGCTTAATAAATAAATTAGCAGCATCTCTGTCAAAATAGACAAATAATAAATTCTCAATCTTAGTCAGAGTTTTTTTTAGTTCTTTAGCTTTAGTCACGCCAGCTTCACTTAGATTCACAATCTTGCTTGAATCTTTTTCCGATCTAGTGATATTAATAAAGCTCATAGTCTTCTTTTGCTGCAATTGACGACTTAAGGTTGATAATGAAATATTAAGCGCTTCTGCCAGCTTCCCCATCGCTAATGCTTGATTTTTGTTTTCATCAAAAAATAGCAAAATTCGAGTTTGTGAAATATTTAAGCCACATTTGTGATTTATTTCTTTTTTCACTTGATCTGCGATCGTACTAAAAAATAATACATCCATTCGTATAGTCCTTTTTCTCCAATGTAGATTACTATATACTTGTATTTTATCATTTAATATTACATTTGATAATACCAAAAGGCTAATTTATCAGCAATATTGTATAATACAATGCACTTTTTATGTTGTAATATACAACTGAATGATATAGCAGACTTAGCGTGAAACATTTACTACTGTATTGTAGGCTTCAATTATGATTAGCTATAACTTATAAATATAATCATTTTAGAATCTGACTAAAAATTGATATAATATTACACGAACTTTGAGGTGATATTTATGGCATTTGATGGATTATTTATCCATAGTTTATTAAAAGACTTAGTCCCTACTCTGGTAGGTGGTCGCTTATCAAAAATTTATCAACCATTTGATCAAGACCTAGTCTTAATTTTTAGAAAAGATAGAAAGAATTATCAATTTTTAATTTCGGCCAATGCACAATATCCAAGAATGTATTTGACTAAACAAAACATTGCAAATCCTGATAAAGCACCTATTTTTGTCATGGTTTTAAGAAAATACTTAGAAGGTTCAGTTTTGCAATCGATTGAGCAAGTTGGCTTAGGTCGAATTGTCAACTTTCATTTTAGTAATCGAAATGAACTTGGTGATCAAGTCAAGCTCGTGCTTTCTGTAGAATTAATGGGACGTCATAGTAATGTCATCCTTTATAATCAAGAAGACAATCACATTATTGATTTACTTAAGCGAATTAATCCTGATGAAAATAGAGCGCGTGTTTTACTGCCAAAAGCAAAATATGAGTTGCCCCCACTAAAACCAGGATTAAATGGGTTGACTCTATCAGAAAGTGAATTTAAACAATTAAGTAGTGAAAACCAGCCTAATGAAATTGCTCAAAAAATGGATGGCTTAGATAAAGATGATCGAACTGAATTATTAGGCTATCTTGAAGACGATTACACTTATTCATCTTTTAAGACCTTTTTTAATCAGTTTGACAATCCGCGTGCTTTTATTTTAAAAACACCTAGAAATAAGCGTAAGATTTTTTGTTATTTGCCCTATCATTTAGATTTAGAGAAAGAAAGCTCTAATCCAGATCTGAATGCTGGCTTAGATGAATTTTATGAATATCAGGCAACACGTGATTGGGTTAAGCAGCGTGCAGGACAAGTTGAACGTGTAGTTAAGAATAAGCAAAAGAAACTAACTAAGAAAGTTAAAAAACTTGAGAAGCAATTAGATCTTGCTGAAAATTCAGAGGGCTATAGAATTAAAGGCGAAATTTTAAATGCAAATTTGGCTCAAGTAAAACCTGGAATGACTAAAGTTTCATTACCTAACTATTACGAAAATAATGCTCCATTAGAGATTAAATTAGATCCTGCTCTCTCCCCTGCTCGTAATGCGCAAAAGTATTTTACTCGTTACAAAAAGTTACGTGATTCTATTAAGCACATTAATGAACAACTTCGTATTGCTAAGGATGATATTCGTTACTTTGATTCAATTCAAACAGCTATTGACAATGCGGATCCACAGGATATTGATCAAATTACAGATGAATTGATTAATCAAGGATATTTACGTAAACAAAAGAAAAATAAGCGTAGGAAGAAAATCACTGAACGCAATTTAAATGAATTTAAACTTTCATCTGGTAAACACGTATTGGTTGGTAAAAACAACTATCAAAACGATTGGCTTACTCTTAAAAAAGCTAATAAATCTGATTACTGGTTTCATGTTAAGAATATGCCAGGCTCACATGTGATCTTACGCGATGATCAGCCTACTGATCAAGATATTAAAGAAGCGGCTGAGATTGCAGCTTACTTTTCTAAGGCTAAAAATTCCGCTCACGTACAAGTTGATTATGTGCAAGACAAGCGTGTGAAAAAGCCTAATGGTGCTAAACCAGGATTTGTAATCTACACTAGACAAAATTCAATTGAAGTAACTCCTGAAGAAAAGGAAATTATGAATAAAAAAATTGAAAAATAAAAATCATCGAACTAGTTAGTTCAATGATTCTCATAAATGCAAAGTCATATCGACTTTGCATTTTGTTTTGCTTATTAAATAGGTTGAGTAGTTAAAGCCAATGATTCTAGAACGTCTAAAATCAATTCCGCTGTTTCGATACTTGAGAAAACAGGAATATGTGTATTCAGCGCTTCATCTCTGATGCGCGATGCATCTTCGCTAGCTGCATCAGACAAATTAGTAATATTAACAACCATGACGATCTTATGTTGACGAATTTTATCTAGTAGATTTCTAGGGTCTTTATGAACCTTCTCCACTACTCCAGTAGTAATCCCAGCTTCCGCAAACATATTAGCTGTTCCTTCGGTCGCAATTAATTTGAAACCCAAGCGATCAAATCGGCGAGCTAGTTGGGTCACGCGATTCTTGTCTTCATCTCTGACTGAAATAAAGATTGTTCCATAACTTGGAATATGTAAATCACTTGCTTCATATCCTTTGTATAAAGCCTTAGCTAGTTGAGTATCTCGACCCATTACAGAACCTGAGGATTTCATATTTGAATCGAAAGTATTACCACTTGAATAATTAAGAAATGAAAATACTGGCATTTTAATATGAATAAAATCGCTGTTTTGCCATAGACCATTAGGATATCCTAGCTCTGCTAAATTTTTGCCAATTAAAGCTTCTGTAGCACAAGTAGTGATATCCTTATCTAGTGATTTTGATAAAAATGCTACATTATGACCTGCATATGGTTTAATTTGCAATAGATATAGGTCATTATCAACGAATAAATAGTGCAGATTAAAAATGCCTTTTGTTTTCAGCTGCTTAATTAATTTAATTGACTCTTGCTCAATCTTTTTTTGCTGCTCTTCGGTTAAATTTTGCGGCTGAATCACTGCAATTGAATCAGAGGCATGCGAACCTGTTTGCTCTAGATGTTCAATTATACCGGGCAAAGTTACATTGGTACCATCAGAGATAGCCGTTACCTCATATTTGTGTCCCTCAATAAAGCGAGAAATAGTTATTTGATCAAGTTGGTTTTCTGCTAAATATTTCTCTATTGCAGGAACATCATAAACAACTGCAGATTTTTGCTTGTTTTCTTTATTCATACCACCAATTAAAAGTGGAAAACCATATTTAGAAGCAAAAGCGAAAACCTGGTCTGTATCAGTTGTTTTATTTAATGCCGGGACTCGCTTTAAGGTAGTAAATTGTTGATCAAGCAAAGTAGTAATCTTATCCCGTGGATCGTCGTTTGCCTTTTGCCCAATAACGTGCAAACCACATTTTTCCAACTCTTTACTCAATGCACTGATTCTTTTGCCAGAAAATTGAACTAATACATCAGAAATATTTTCTCTTTTAGCAACAGTTAGAATATTTTCAACTGTAATGGAATCAAAATAAACTCGGTCAATATTCTTATACCTTGATGAAATCGATTCGTCATTATTTGATAGAAGCACAGTAACATAGCCATACTTATGTAAAGTATCGGCCGCGTGAGCAATCATATAGTCAAACTCGCTAGTAACCGAAACTTGAAGCGGCAACATGCCCAAAATCAAGATCTTTTTTTCAGCATTTAAAGCTTGTGCTTCATTTTGAACATCATATGCACTGTAGTAAGCACAAACATTAGGTTTATATACACCTGCTGAGCCGTCGATCTTCAAATATGATGGCTGCAAGTCAATTTTATTAATCAAAGAGCGAACTTCAGTAACTGATTTTTGTAAAATCTTAGCTAATAATGGGTTAAAGAATCCATAGTCTTTAGCTTCTTGCAGCAAATCACGCGAAGGCTGCTCCTTCTCTTGTAATAACTTTTTGCCAAGTCTTACAATGTGAAGCAATTTCTGATAATAAACCGGATGCAAATGTGTTACTTTTTGTAATTCAGAATATGGAATATCTTGATCAATTGCGGCTAATAATTTAACTAAATGCAATTCATCAGGATGTGCCAAATCATTCAAAATATCTGCAGTGGATTTTTCTTTTTCTTTTATAAAAGCATGCCAACCCAATTCTAAATTAATAGTTGCATCTAAGCCTTTCAGAAAAACAGTTTCAAAATTACGCCCTACACCCATTGCTTCTCCACTTGCTTGCATGCGACTTCCTAGCAAATAGTGGTTATAACCGGATTCAGCAAATGACCAATATGGCATTTTAATTGCTACTGCATCTAAGGTGGGTTCAATTGAGGCATTAAGTCCAGATAGAGGATCGGTAATCTCATTCAGTCGATAACCGATAGCAACTTTGCTAACGACATATCCCACATCATACATTCCAATTCTTTGAGCCCAAACAGAACTTCGCGTCAAACGCGGACGAATCGTCAAAAGCTTAGATTGAATTTGAGTTCCATGGTGTTTAATCGCAAAATGAAAACTAGCAAATCCAATGAGATCAAGATTAGACATGATTTTTCTAACGGTTATTCTTAACTCTTGAATATGATCATTGTTTAGGGTTAATGATGGCATCACAACTGCAGAGTCACCTGAATTAATACCTACAGCTTCAATAGATCCCGCAAAATTGATAAAAGCTAAATTGCCATCCTTATCACGGATTACGTCAACAATTACTTCTTCCCAACTAGATAAGTCTTCAGTTAAGCGATAATTCTTCCATGTAAAATTATCATTTTGCTTTTCTTCTTTAAAGTAACTGATTAAATCGGTAGGATTTGCAAATTGCAAATGTTCGTTGTGTACAAAACGGTTGTACTTAGTAACTAATACGGGAAAAGTGACTTTGTCGTTAATGCTTTCTAGCGCATTATCTAAATTATCCTGAATACTCTGATTAAGTTCCCAAGATTGCCCGGTATCAATATGTAGCTTAGTAAGCAACTCTGTCTTTTTCTGTTGATTCCCCATTTGTAGAGCACGCGAATTCAATGTTAGTAACTGAATTCCCATTTGTTCTAAAATGCCATCTTGTAATAACTTATGTGCAACCTTTAAACCATTAGTTGAACCATAAGCTGTCATAATTGCATCTGGCTCTTCCATCCGTAGAATTCTTTTCAGGAAGTCGAGAGTCATCGGTTCAAGATAGACTGTTACACCAGGTTTTTTATCAGTTGAAATTGTAGCTGGATTAGGATTAACTAGCACAACTTGAATGCCTTCTTCTGTCAAAGCATCAATTGCTTCTGTTGCCATAAGATCCATTTCTGCTACACTACCGATTAAAGTAGGGCCTGATCCGATAATTAAAACTTTATCTAAATCGTTTTCTAATGGCATATAACTACCCCATCATCTGTAAAAAATAATCAAAAATTTCATCTGCATCATTAGTGCCTGGTGCTCCTTCAGGATTAAAAGCAGTGGCGATCAATTTGTCTTTACTGTTCCAGAAGCCCGCCATCAGTTCACTGTGTAGATCAAAGTATTCACGATTCATATTCATCTTCACACTATCAGGCAACACTAGTTGGTCAATATTCATCGCTGTTTGCCAGATAGTATTACTATTTTGTTCAATCACTGGATAATTAATACCATCAAATTCTTGTGGTAATTGAACCAGTTCAAAGCCGAGATAATCGCTCAAAGTTAAAAAACCTAATCCGATTCCTAAAATTGGATACTTACCATAAAAATGATCTAAAACTGGCGTTAGCTGATTAATTACTTCTTCTGGTTTTCCTGGCCCATTTGAAATAATTATT
The DNA here is from genome assembly GCF_002553775.1 of Lactobacillus sp. UMNPBX16. Lineage (NCBI taxonomy): Bacteria > Bacillati > Bacillota > Bacilli > Lactobacillales > Lactobacillaceae > Lactobacillus > Lactobacillus sp. UMNPBX16. Next base: position 6,810 of record NZ_PCYU01000062.1, on the reverse strand, counting down.
CCTTCAGGACGTAAGTTTTCAATATCAATCGGACTGGCACTGTATGATAAAACTGTCGTATTTACTTTTCGTAAAGATAAAGCACGCAGCATTGAGTGCTTTAGCCCAAGATCTAGCACAGCTACAGTTCGTCCAACATTAGGGGATGCATATGCATTCTTAGTTGAAACAGTCGCAGATTTATTTTTAGGTAAAACTAGTGCTTTAATCTGATCAAAGGCATGCTCGTCATTAGTATCCATGATCGAAGCCTTAATTGTACCTTCTTCCATTAGACGATGAACTAAAGCACGAGTGTCAACTTTGAAAATTGCAGGGATGTTCTTTTCTTTCAAAAAAGAACTTAAATCTTCAAAATTTTCACTATCTGAAATATTTAATGCAATATCGTTAGCAATAATCCCTTTAACTACGGGATCAATACTTTCATAATCAATGGCATTAATACCGTTATTACCAATCATTGGTGAAGTAAAGACCAAAATTTTACCAGCATTAGTAGGATCTGTTAATGCTTCTTGGTAGCCAAAATTAGCCGTTTGAATTGCTAATTCACCGGTTGAAATAATACTGGCACCAATTCCTTCACCTGGAAATGAACTGCCATCTTCTAAAATCAAATACCGTTTCATATTATCACTTACTTGTTTGTTCTAGTTGAGCCAACGTTTCTTGAAAAATTTGTGGTGGTTCTACACTAAACTCTAGCCATTCGCCAGTACTTGGATGTTTAAATCCTAATACTTTAGCATGCAAAAATTGACCATGACCTTTCAAGGTTTTACGTGGACCGTATAATGGGTCTCCTGCAACCGGATGTCCAATATAGTCAAGATGAACTCTAATTTGATGGGTTCTTCCAGTTTCAAGCTGACACTCAATTAAGCTATAATCCTTGAACTGCTCAAGCACCTTGAAGTGAGTAATAGCTTTTTTGCCTGTTTCAACTACCGCCATTTTCTTGCGGTCATATGGATTGCGACCAATTGGTGCATCAATTACCCCATTTTTTTCCGCAAAATTACCATGAACAATTGCCCAATAAAGACGTTTGTTAGTCTTATGAGCCAATTGATCTTCTAATGATTCACGAGCCTTGGCGGTCTTAGCGATCATTAATAAACCAGATGTATCTTTATCAATCCGGTGGACAATTCCAGGACGAAATCCTTCTGGTGATTGTGCTAAGGCCTTGGTGTGATATAACAACGCATTTACTAAAGTATGATCTGGATGACCTGGTGCGGGATGCACTACCATACCTTGAGGCTTGTTAACTACAATGACATCATCGTCTTCATACACGATATCAAGTGGAATATTTTCGGGTATAACATCTAACGGTTTAACCGCTGGAATATTAACTTCGATTTTATCTCCCGCCTGAATCTTATAAGATACTTTTTCGACTTTGCCATTAACTAGGATATTTTGGTCTTTAACCAGTTCTTTAACTCTAGTTCGAGATAGATCAGGAATTTGTTCTGAAACAAACTTATCTAAACGTCCCTTTTCGTTTTTTACTTCAAGTGAATATTCTTTAGTCATGTTGTTCTTCCTTACCTTCAATAAAAATTAAGTAAATGAACACAAGGATTACTCCAACAGTAATTGCGGAATCCGCAATATTAAAAATGTTGAAGTGAACAAAATCAAGCTGAAGCATATCAACTACATATTTTAAATGCAAACGATCAATAAAATTACCAACAATTCCACCTAAGATGAGGGCTAAACCCACATCAAACAAGGTATTCTTGTACTTTTTGTTAAAAAGAAAATACAAGCAAACACTAATGGCAATAATACTGATAATGTAAAAAAGCCACATTTGACCAGTTAAAATGTTCCAAGCCGCGCCATTATTTTGTAGATAATTAAAAGAAAGAATTCCAGGAATAATCTGGTGTACTTCTCCTATAGCATAATGAGCAACAATATAATTTTTTAGTCCTTGATCAGCAAGAACGACAACTAATGAAATAATTAAATATAAAAATTGCATATTTTTTAGAATAATCCACTAATTTTACCATTGTTATCAACGTCAATGTCTAAGGCTGCAGGATGCTTAGGTAAACCAGGCATATCTAGCACGTGACCAGTAGTGACTACGATAAAACGAGCTCCATTTTTTAAACTAATTCCCTTTACATGAAGCTTAAAATCAGTTGGAGCACCTAACTCATTTTTATTATCACTGAATGAATATTGAGTCTTAGCAATAATTACAGGTAAGTTGGCTTTACCTAATTTTCGTAATTCAGAGATTTGTTTTTCAGCTTTGTTGCTATATTCAACGCTTGCAGCATGATAGATCTTAGTAGCAACTTTTTCAATTTTGTCTTTAACATCGTCATCATCTGCATAAGTTGGCGTTAAATCTGCAGTATTAGAATTAGCTAGATCAATAACTGCTTGGGCAGCTTCAACGCCGCCTTTTGAACCTTCACCATGGTAAGTAACCACTTGAGCTTGAATGGACTGTTCTTCAATTAATTGCTTAAGTAAAGCGAGTTCTTGTTCAGTATCTGAAGCAAAACGATTGATCAAGACAATTACTGGTACATTGTATGAACGCATATTATTCATGTGTCGTTCTAGATTCTTAAATCCTTCTTTCAATGCATCCAAGTTTTCTTCATTTAAATGATCAGTTGAGCCTAATGCCTGATATTTTAAAGCACGAACAGTTGCTACAACTACTGCAGCATCGGGCGTCTTGTCCAGATGTCTTGAGACAAAGTCCATGAACTTTTGCCCACCAAGATCACTACCAAAGCCGGCCTCAGTTAATACATAGTCGCTTAAATGCAAAGCCAAGTTTGTCGCAATGACGGAATTGGCTCCATGTGCGATATTAGCAAAAGGCCCCCCGTGCACTAATGCTGGTGTGTGTTCCAAGGTCTGTACTAAGTTAGGCTTCAGCGCATTAGACAATAGTGCAGCAATTGCACCTTGGAATCCTAACTGTTTAACATAAACCGGCTCATCATCTTTAGTGTAGCCAACTAGCATATCACCAATTCTACTCTTTAAGTCGTTGATATCTGTTGCTAAACAGAGAATTGCCATTAATTCATTAGCAACAGTAATAGCAAAACTAGCTTGGTGCTCAACACCATTGAATTTAGAGCCTTGACCAACCGTGATTTTTCTTAAAGCACGGTCATTAACATCAAGCCCACGCTTAAGTAAAATTCGGTCAGGATCAAGATTTAGGCTATTGTCTTGGTAGATGTAGTTATCAACTAAAGCTGCAAGTGTGTCAATTGCAGCAGTTAAAGCATGCATATCTCCTGTGAAGTGTAGGTTGATATCTTCCATAGGGATGATTTGTGCTTTCCCACCACCTGTAGCACCGCCTTTTAATCCAAAAACAGGTCCCATCGAAGGTTCACGCAAGGCGATCATCGTATTCTGGTGCAACTGATTGTGAATTGCATCCCCCAAGCCAATTGTAATCGTTGACTTACCTTCTCCAGCGGGAGTAGGAGAAATTGAGGTTACTAATACTAATTTACCTAACTTTTTACTAGCACGAGTCCTGTTAATGGCTTGCCAAGTAATCTTAGCCTTATCATGACCATAAGGTTCTAAGTCTTCCTCTTTCAAGCCTACCTTAGCGGCTATTTCATTAATAGGTAATTCTTTGGTTTCTTGTGCGATTTCAATATCTGATTTCATTATTGCTTATTCTTCTTTCGAGACATCATTAAAACAGAATAGCTTTGGTAATCACTTTTTAGTTGATAAACTTGAAAATTACGCCAACTTGAAAGCAAAGTCATTTGATTGATTTTTACTTTTGAACGATATGGCAACTTGAGTAATATTTTGTCTCCACCCTTTTGCAAGTAAGAAAAGGACCAAGTATAAACTGCTAAAAGTAAGAAAATGATACCAACTACTATTCCAGGTATACTAATTGCTTTGTTCCCTTCATAGCCCAAAATAAAGGCGATAAATAGAACGATTAAGAGCCAAGAATAATAGATAATTCCTGCAACTCCTAGAAACATGAAATGCCGTTTAGATTTTAGAATTTAGATCACACCCTATTTATTTAATCATGTCTATTGTATCAAAGATTTAATCAAAATAAGAGGGTTGAACTTACAGCAATTAAATATAAGTCCAATCCTCTATCACATTTATTTACTTTACTACTGCTATTTCGTCTCTAACCTTTATATTGCTTGAATCGATGCCAGGTTTTTGACCGTGAAGATTAAAGTCTAAATCAACTGTCGGTTGAAACAGTAAGACATGTGTTGAACCACCAAAGTGGAACATGCCCAATTGCTCACCTTTTTTGACATGCTGTCCAATACGAACAGTAATTTCGTTGTTTGATACATCTCCCATACCTACGGCTACAAAGCACATCAGGCCTATCTTAGGGTTATCAGCTTGAATAAAGATTACAGCACGTGTTGCAGTTGAAGTTAAAAAGGCTTGTGAGTCATTAGCAGCTACTGGATCAGCACCATTTGGATTTTCGAAACCTTGACTTAACGCTTCACCATAGTAGCTACCATTGATGTGATATGCTTTAACAATCTTACCACTAACTGGACTGTTCCAACGGTGATAGCTTAAGGCGCTTAAAAATGCCTGATAAATAGTGCCACCCTCGAATTTAGAAGTCCAAGGATCATTATGAAGTAGATCAAGCAAGGAATATGGTTGCCCCTTGATCCAAAACTTATTTTTCAAAGGAACATTTCTAGCAATTCTAAATGGAGCAGATTCACACGCGTTGGCAATTACATTTGGATCATCAGCATTCACTACTGGTCTAACGTCGTTTTTAAAAGTTCTAGTGAAAAAGTCATCCCATGATCTAAAACCTAGTTTTTGCTTTACATCATTTGATCGACAGTTAAATAAATCTAAGAAATCGTCACCTTTAGCTTCTTTAGCCATCTCATTTAGTGCAGTATTAGATAACCAACCCTTGTCTGAAGTATTCAACACATAAGTTGAATCTTCCGATTGTAAATATCTTCCCCAATAATTAAGGATATTTCTAAATCGTGCATTAACTTTGGGATCATTAAACAGAACGTAACCAGCTTTAGTCCCCATTGGATAGTCTAAAATAGCATTAATCGGGGTACCAACTAGTCCTGTTGTATTTCCTGGATAATCACCAGTTTTCGTATCATCAGTGTCTGAACCTAGTGAAATGTACGTGATCTTAATAGGTTCAAAGTGATCACCATGTTTAACAACTTCAACAGCTTTGGCATTTCGATTTGGAGTATAACCTTGAATTTCTGGGGCATTGTATTCACTAAAACTACCAATTGTCCAGTTACTATACTTAATCACCTTCCCTGTTTGCTAATGTGCGATAAAGAAGTAATAGAAGTGTAAAAAATTTTGCCGTTCCTATCCGGCACTTAGGGCTGTGTCGGTGCAGCGGTGCTTGCACCCGGCTTTCGTGTCCGCTGGCCTGTCCATGTAGGGCAGGAACGGCACTTCCTCTATCCGCAGGCTGTTAATGACGATATGCACATGGATGTTGCCGCTGTGGTTATGCCCGTCCGGGTGGGTGCAGACAAGGGCCTGATGGCCGGGGAAATGCTCTTTACAGAATTGCTCCCCCAACGCCTGCGCCCGGTCTACGGTCAGGCCGTTGTCCGGCCCGTCCCGTGGGTCAAAGCTGATGATATAGTGGTGGCTTTTCACATCCTCCCGCCGCTGATTTTTCTCATAGCGGAGATTGGAGCGCATACACGCAACGGCAAAATCCTCGCCGCCGCAGTTCAGCGTGGACAAGCGATAATCCTCACGGGGGATAAGCCTGCCGTTTTCATCAAGGACGGGCTTCATAGTAAATTCGTCATGCTCAAAGAGCAGGTATTGTTCGGCGGCTCCGTAGTCGGCGTTCTTAGAGCCTAAATGCTTGAGTGTTGCCAACGGCGTCACCTACTTTCTTTAGGACTTCATACTTGAGGGCGGCAAGGTCGGCGGCCGCTTCCCGCAATTCCTTTGCCATAGCCGGGTAGGGGCTATGCCACTCGTTGAGGGTGCGGGCAATCTGGTTGAGATTGCCGCCAATCCTGCCGTACTCGGCTGTGAGCTTCCCGACAGCGGAGAGCAGCTCGTCATTGACTGACGACACATGGAGTACGGGGCGTATGGTAGTGCGCCGGATGGCCTGCCGGAGAAATTCGGACTGACTGATACCATAGGGCGCAAGCCGTTCTGTGAAGTCGGCGTATTCTTCATCGGTCAGCCGGGTTTTCACAACATGGCTGCGGTGGGGGGTGTTGTATCGCTTCGGCATGGGCTGTAAACCTCCTTTCACTTATCACAAAAAATGGGCTGGTCTGTTAGCTATTTTCGGGGCATTTCCTGTCTGCCGGACAGAAATATTTTTGCGGCGTAAGCCGCATAGCAGGGTTTGGGGAAGGCACTCCCCAACAAGTTTCCCGCGAGGGGCAAAACCGCAGAATTGCGGATTTTGGCACCGTGGTAGAAACTTGCTCTAAGTAAGCCGTAGATTTCCCCTTGCACTTACTACTCGTATAGCTGCCGCCTGTTTTGGCCGGATTTCTGCAAAAATCTTACGGCGTGGGGCGATTTTTACCCGCAGTTCTTTCTTTCCGCTAAAGATACATTTCAAAGGCCGCCAGCTACCCGCTTGCCGGGAATTTTCTCAAATTTTCCTTTGCCTTAGAAATACAGAAAATGCAGATTTGGCTACCGCCGCAGAAAATTTTTTGTTTCCGGCTTCACCTACCTACTACGGATGACTTTGCGATTTTGCCAAACGGATAAAGAAACATACTAACCTAG
>NZ_PCYU01000061.1:0-1304 GCF_002553775.1 Lactobacillus sp. UMNPBX16 | reverse complement strand
AATTGCAATTTTCGTAAAAAATATAAGGTGCAGTAGCGGCTACGTTACCCATATCCGTCAGAATTTGATAAAAGCTAGTCACTGCCTTAGGCCATAAACGTGGATCAGATCCCATGATGAAGGATTTAAAGCAAAACAAAGAAAGCACCTGTCATTCCCATCAAACCAGATAAAGCAATTGCTCTAGTAAAGAATTTACCAATCAATAAACTCGTGTTAGGATCCAAATGAAGTGCGGTTCCAAAGGCTTTGCCAAGTGTGTCATATACGGTATACGTAATATTTCCAGTATTGGCATTGGCTGCTAAAATATCTTTTTGATAATTAACTGAAAAACCGGTCATAAAAATCATCAAAACATAAGAAATAATAGTGAACAATGACCCAATAATTAAGCCTTTAGGGAAATCTTTTTCTGGGTGTTTCATACTGTCAATCACACCACCGACGGTTTCCATCCCACCATATGCAAAGACTGCATAAACTACGAAAGAAATAATCGTAATTGGCGTTTGAAAACTTTTATTAGGCGAAATAATAAAACTTTGCCACCCAGTAATCGGCTGAGCCAATTGCCCATGATTCATAATCAAGACCGTTAAACTAGCTAGAATAAAGACTGCATTCATTACAATCATGAACCAACCACCGATTGATGACATAATTTTAATTCCAGTTATCCCTCTGGAAGACAGGTACGTTGATACAATCATGAATAAAATTGCTAGTACACCTATCAATTGAGTACCATGCAAGCCCAAAATATTCCATTCTTGAGTTGTATCTTTGCCAAAAATAAGGGCAGAGATTGAAATTTAAAGCCTTGAGGCGCTTGCAACCAGCCACAGCACCCAGTTAGCCAGCCATACAAAAGTCCCAATAAAGGCCTATTTTTGTCCAACTGAGCCAGCTAACCATGAATAAATACCACCTTGAGCATCATGAAAAGCAGACCCATATTCTGCCATCATTAAGCCAGCTTGGAAAAAGAAACAGACGCCAGCCAAAATAAACCAAATGATCCCAGCATATGTCATTTGCTCATAAGAAACAGAAACATTGCCAAAACCATAAACCGTTGTGATAATCATCAACACAAGGCTCATAGTCGTCAATGATTTTTTAGTTTGTGAATTTTCATCATCCAAGATAAAGCCTCTACTTTCTATTTACACTTTCCATTTTAGCATCGTTTATCTTGAATAAATTTATTCTAATTTTAGGCTCATAAGAAAAAACTACTAGTTATTCACTAGTAGCCCTTCATTTTTATTCATTAATTCTTTTTTCAATCCAATTACTTA
>NZ_PCYU01000060.1:0-1293 GCF_002553775.1 Lactobacillus sp. UMNPBX16 | reverse complement strand
TTTTTCAATCCAATTACTTAATTCAGTTACATGTAATTTAGTGACCGAACTAAAAGTCAAAACAGTGACATGATCATAGTTGAGATTCAACTTTTTCTTTAAGCCTGATATCACCTTATTAGTTTGACTCTTTTTTATTTTATCCATCTTGGTACAAACTACCAAAATTGGGATATTTAGATATTGAGCATAATCATACATAGCAATATCATCTTTGGTTGGTTCATGACGACTATCTACTAAAATAATTAGTCCCTTTAGGTTGGGTCTAGTTTCTAAATAATCTTGAATCATTTCGCCAAATTCTTGCCGCTTCTTCTGTGAAACTTTGGCATAGCCATAACCTGGTACATCAACCAAATAAAATTTTTCATTGACTTTGTAGAAATTCAAAGTTTGTGTCTTTCCAGGCTGTGACGAGGTCCTAGCTAAGTTTTTACGCTTTAATAGGGTATTTATCAAGCTGGACTTTCCCACGTTTGAGCGGCCTGCTAATGCAATCTCAGGCAAGTTATCTTTAGGATATTGATCTTCTCTAACAGCACTAACTGCATAACTACTGCTTTTAATGATCATTGACACTTACCTGTTCTTTATTATCAGTATTTTTGCGGATTACCTTTGGCTTAGCGTGCTTAGTAATTACGTCCTTAGTTACTTCAACGGTCTCAATATCCTCTTCACTAGGAGTTTCATACATAATATCCATAATTGAATTTTCGATAATTGTTCTAAGTCCACGTGCACCCATATTTCTTTGGATTGCTAAGTCAGCAATTGCCTTCAGAGCACCATCAGTAAACTTCAAATTAACATCGTCAAGTGATAATAATTTCTTATACTGCTTAACTAAAGCATTCTTTGGTTCAGTTAGCACTCTGACCAAATCCTTACTACTCAATTTATCAAGCGTAGTAATAATTGGAATTCTACCAATGAATTCAGGAATCATTCCAAATTTAACTAAATCAGCTGTAGTCAAATGGCGTGTCCAATCATCTGCATTAATTTTATCTGCCTCATTTTCAGCACCAAAGCCAATGGTCTTTTTACCTAAACGATTTTTAACGATTTGTTCAATTCCGTCGAATGCCCCACCAACAATAAATAGAATGTTAGTCGTGTCCATCTTAATCATTTCTTGTTGAGGGTGTTTACGCCCACCTTGAGGTGGAACAGAGGCAATTGTACCTTCCAAGATCTTTAATAATGATTGCTGTACGCCTTCACCTGAAACATCACGCGTAATTGAGACATTCTCAGATTTTTTAGAAATTTTATCAATTTCATCAA
>NZ_PCYU01000005.1:0-72841 GCF_002553775.1 Lactobacillus sp. UMNPBX16 | reverse complement strand
TTTGCGGAAATAAGCACCATTTCTAGAATTGCCAGTATTCCAGCCATTTCTGGCATAGGGATCATAGCCCAGAAAGGCAGTCAATTCAGCTTCTAACAAGTTATTAACAGCCTGTTGTAGCTCTTTGCGCAATAAATCATTTATTTTGTCTGGATTGAATAGAGCTTGAGCAAAATCTTTGGTAAAATCATTCATGAAGGAGTTCTTCTTTCTGTATGTGTTTTTTTGTTCAAACCAATCATACGAGAAAGGAACTCCTTTTTCTAATGTTTAAAGAAATAAATTTAAGGAATCATTCATCCTTACACAAACTATTTTACAGTCTCGGCTTCTGTGCACGATGCTAAAGAAGCATTAGAATTAATACTAAATACAGATCTTAAGCAAAAATATATTTTGGGTGATGAAGGATATTTAGGAAAACAACTGTATGATAAGCTGAAAAAGCTGGGCTATACTCTTTGGACACCATACAGAAAAAATATGAAGGGAGCCAAAGAGCATAATGATCATGAATTAATGGCAATTAGAAGAACTATTGAAAGTGACTTTTCATTGTTAGCCTATTACAATGCAGAAAACAATCGGGCCAGAAGTCTGACAGGCTTTCAGGAACGGCTTGAAGTAGCAATTCTTGCTTCAAATATTGCTTATTGTCTAGAACGATTTAACTAGCATCACGCGTATTGATGTATTGAAAAAGCTGTTAGGTTTGTTATGCCTAACAGCTTTTTTAGCTATGAAGTAAAACATAAATAAATATTCCTAATAATCCTACTGCTAAGATTGTCAGAGTAAAATTAACTATCGATTTTGCTTTTTTGGATACATTGGCATGCATTTGAAATTGATAGGCTGCTGAACTAGCCCAATAAATTGGAATAATACTCCAAAAATTACCGTTTTTATGAGTTATTTTCTGAAGCCAAAAGCAAATTATCACTAGGATTAATGTGGCAAATAATATCTTCTTTATTTTATTCATAACATCATTCTAATTTTATTACTTCATCAAACCTGTCATTAAGATTATCATCTAAAACATGAGTAATGTACAAAATCGTTGTCTGTAAATCCAACAGTTTATTTTCAATTTTCTTCAAAGTAGTTTTATCAATTCCTGATGAAAATTCATCAGGAACTAAAATACTTTGGTCAATAATTTTATTGAAATCTATTTATTCAAAGTGACAGCATCAAGCGGAAATGCTCGGGGTATAGTTGAAAACAATAAAAATGTCTCTACTCCTGTTTATTCCAAAGTATTAGGTCAATCAAACCATCCAATGATTATGTGCATTCATTTTAAAGCAAAAATAAAAGTGCCAGACAATCATTCAGTTAAATTACTATCTAACACTAGATTTCTTTTAGTATAATCGCCTTAAGGAAACGGTAAATATTTATATTTATTTGGAAAATTATTATTTGAATGCAAAAGATAAGAAATTTTATAATTATTTGGATTTATAAATGGAGTAAAAATATGAGGATATGCTTCTTTAGCAGAAAAATGCATAACTATACCCCTTATATTTTCAGATTTACCATTTAAAAATGTAAGATAGGGTTTTATTGAATTTTCCATAGAAATTCTTTTTATTTTTTCTATTATACTTAAAGAAACATACGGGTCTTTCTTTTTATTTTCCTGCACACTAGCTTTATTTAAATAATTAAACTTTTTCAATATATATCTAGGAGTTAACCAATTTGAAAATATCATCGAATAAGACTCAATGCTTTGTAAATCAGTATACTTTAAGTGATAATCTAAAGTATTTAATAATTTATTTCTCTTCTTTATTTCATTATCTGAAACATAAAAAGGACTATTCCCCATCCCTTCTGCTAAAGCATTATTTATAGCTGTTAGCAAATTAAAATCCGTTCCCAAACCTACATTATATGAATTTCTATTTATACCCACAAAAAGAATAACATATATATCCTTTATTATTGAGATATCATTTATCATTAAATAAGAAAATTTAAATTTAGAATACGGCTTTAATTGATTGTGGATAACTCTCTTATTAATTTTTTTACCTGGCCATTCCCGTAAAAACGAATAAACCAAGCTTTGTCGTTCTATAAATTCAAAGAAAGCTTTCTTAATCGCATCTTCCACGTTAGTAAAGTAAGCTGTTCCACTTGAGTCAATAAAAGAATTAATATTATAATTCTCCGTATCTCTTAATAAATATACTTTCTGAGGATCAATAAAATTGATTTTATTATCAACGATGTTTAAAGCAGCAACTTTTTTTAACTTATTAGATGGATGTAATTCAATATACCTTTCTGTAAATTCACCCATTCCAGACTTTAAGCAATCAGATAAAGTAAGTTTATTAGCCACACCAAGTAAAGCGTTAAAAAAGCCATCAATTTTTATTGTACTTGTATCTTTTTCAAAAATAGAATTTGAAATTCTAAGATTTTTTATTAATTCTGACATAATTTTAAACTATTGGACAATCTACCTTATTTTTTACATCTTTTAAACTTATAAAATTAATTGAATTATTAGAAATTAATTTCAATAATTGAAATTTGGGGACAACGCAGGATATTAATTCATCACTAAAACACCTAGCAGTCAATAAAGGCTTGTTAAATAAGTCATCTGTAATTAATACTACGTACATGTGTTTAAATGTACAAGAAAGCAGTAACCCCAATTCATGAATATTTTTCGGATCATGACCGGAACACTTATTCCTCCTAACGTGACTTATTGAAGATAGCATATCCATATGCTGAATTTGTTCTGAATTCCACTTCCAATACAAAGTTTTATTATACTTTTTTGATAAACTAACATTAACTCTATCTATATTATTCTGAAACCACATCAAATTCAATTCTTCATATGCTTTTTGCTTAGCGATGTCCACGCTTTTTAAAGAGCTTCCTAACCCACAATGCCAATATTGATTTTCATCTTTATACGCAGCCAAAACAACATAATATGGAAAAAAGAAACTATTCAATAAAAAAATAGTTTTCCTATTATTGGGTTGCCAACCCATAGTAGATATGTTTTTAATATCATTCTTATACCACATTCTTAATAAGGCATTTTTTTCAATAAGTTCTCCAATTGAGTGTTCAATAGCACTAAACATATTTAAATGTGTAGCAGTGCCAGTTGAATCAGCCTGATAATTATAACCTATCTTATAACCCGAAACATATTTAATCTTGTTCGTTATTACATCATACGAAACATACTTTTTTGGAGGATTAGTCGTTGGAATAACTAAAGCATGTCGTTCGCAAGCTTCTGAAATAGCTTTAGCCAATGAGAAATTCGACTTTCTTGAAATAGCATTCCCCCCATTAGGACTGAGCATATTATTAACCAATATTGAATTAAAAGTAGCACGTGAATATATATAATCTTCTTTAAACAGATTATATGTTTGCGATGCGGAAATATAAAAATTTAACATGTTAATCTATTCTTCCTATCCACTGTATTATTTCTATAGGAGCATTTCTTTTATCTAAATCAGCTATAGTAGTTAACAATCTATTATTAAAATCTTGACAGCTAAATTCTCCCATATTTTGAGGTAAAGCAGTCTTTAATGCCTGTATCATTAATCCTATTTCAATTAATGCATTTTTGTAGCCAAGATATTGATACTTTCTAATACATTTTCTAAGATCAGCAGCATAACCAATAGCAATATTAGAATATGGCTTTTTTCTATTTGGATACAAGGCCATATTCAGTTTATTGCTTGAAATACCATTAAATGAATTCAGACGATAAATACAATTTTTTAAGGGATAAAAATAATATACTCCTCTTTTTAAGTCTTCAATGGCATTATCTTCAAGTACAAAGATTATCACATTAATCGGATATAGTCCTCCTCCTGATCCATAACCTCTAGTATTATTTTGTTCATCGTAACCATAAGCTTTATACATTAGTGAAGAGAAATCATCATAAGCAATTTTTTTATTTTTAAAAGATCTATAAGAACATTTTTTTCTATCCAAATTATTACTTTTTAAATTTATCTTCTCTTCAAAATTTTGAGGTATTCTGCTATTTCTTTCCGCATGTCTTAGCCAAGAAAGCATTTCATCATCTAGATAGCTTTTTTCATTTCCACATAATGCTGTAGACGAGCTTAACAAATCAAATTTGCTTACTTCTCTAAACGTAGTAATTGGAAAACTATTTCCCGTGTAATCAGGCCAATCAACCAAACTATCTTGCCAAGAAAACGAATCCTTATTATCTTTCAATTAACCCATCTCCCAAAATTCAGCAAAATCTTCCATTTTTTTATGCGTCTTCATATTTAACTCTTCCATCTTAAGTATTTCTTTAGTCATGTATAAATTAGTATCTTCATCTAAATCAAAAATAGTTAACACTCTTTCCAAAACTAAATTTGATATCATAATTAAATCTACCCAAGAAATTGGATAAATGAGTCCGAAATTAGGATCTTTTTCAAAAATAATGTCAACTAAATCTTGATAAGTATAACTTGTTTGATCTGAATATATTTTTGTTTGAATGTACTTTATATGATCAAAATGATCAGGTAATTCCAATTCAGGGTGATAAATATTATCCAAATAAAAATTAAAATTATAAAAATATCCCAATATTAGGAAATTATTATTAGAGATTTTTTTATATATTTTTCGAACTATTTCAGGATTATAAGGATTTAAAATAACTACTACTAAAGTATTTTTTAAATCAATATTTTTTAAGTTTCGTAATAATATAGTCTGATCGAAATAATGATTGTTAAAAAAATTATAAATTTTTTTGCTATTAGTAACTAACAGTGTAGATTGTAGATTAAAATTTAGATTCTTTAACGGTAATAGTATTTCATTCTCTTGAAGATATTTAACGATATCATCAAAAATATCTTCATATTTTTCTTTTAATTGAAGTAATATATCAGCAGTGATATATCTTCTGTACATAATTTTTTTCAAAAAATGTACTAATTTAATATTTTTAATAATATTAATACGCTCTGTTGTTTGTAGCACCCATGATTGATTATCTAATTCATATATAGCGAACTGAGCAACTCTGTATGTAATATTCTTATTCATATCCTTTATTTTCCTTTCTCATTTCTTGAGTTAAATTAAGAAATGCCTCTTCAGGCGTTGCACCATATTTTTTAGTCAACTGAGCATAACTACCAGAAAAAATAAATCTGTGGGCCGATAAATACTTTAAAGTACAATTAATATTTTTAAATGGTAAAATTTCATGTGAAGTAATAATAACCGGTACTTTTCGTCCAAGTTCTTCCAATAACTTAATAATTTTAATTCGATTTTCTGGATCAACTCCAGAAAGTGGCTCGTCAAATAAATATAGTGATTTAGGCACCATTGCAGATGCATATGTAAACACTAGTTTTGCTTCGCCTCCAGATAAATCCCCCAGAGATTGGTTTAACAATGGATTAATATTTTCATCGAAAAAATTTTTTATTTTTATAATTTTATATTTTTCGAAGCTAGTAGTTTTCCCAAAACTTTTGTACATATCTATCATTTGTTTAACCTTAACATCTGAATAAAAGGGAGTAGATTGAAACATATACATGATTTCTTTAGTAGAGGGAATTCCATATAAAGAGCCTGAATCTATTTTTTTTAATCCACTAATAACATCTAATAATGTGCTTTTTCCAACACCATTTTTTCCCATTAAAACAATTAAATTATTACAAGAAATTTTTCCTGAAAAATTCTCAAAAACATTATTTTTAGAATAACCGGTCGTTATGTTTTTTAATTCAATCGTCAATTCTTAATCCCCCTATTTTGTAGATCAAAAAACTGAAACCCAATAAATCCAACTAAACCAAATATTATACAATCGAATATTACATTAAAAAGAACGACAATATTAGGCCGTAATAACTCATGTAAAACGGAACTTACGAACATATAAGGATTAATTTCAGCTATAATTCTTAGAAAGTTGGGTATAGGAACATTAAATAAAAATAAAAGCCCTAATAATAATGCAGTTGCTAAAATAGACATATCTGATGCCCTTATTCTAAGCAAAAACAGAATATTGAATTCTAATGCAATAAAAGGAAATGAAATTAAAGTCATCAAAACAAAAGTGGCTAACAGTGTAAGAGAAAAGAACCTATATAATATCATTAATGCTATTATAAAAATTATGTTCTCTAATAAAACTATAGCTAATTGAACAAATAAATTTGCTAAATAGATAGCCCACCTACTACCGCTAGCATAATAATATGCTTTTATATACCCACTATTTCTAGTTGAAATAATAGACATAGTTACGCCATTTAAGGCTGTTGCTACAATAATATATGCAATCATTGGTAAACACACTTGTATAAAATCGTTGTTATTAGTAATTGTACCCGTTCCAGAATTGAGCAATTGATAAATTGCTGGGAATAAAAGTGTAAAAAGCAAGCTGATCTTATTATCAACAGCTAACTCAGCATAAAATCTTACAAAAGCTTTGGTTTTTAATATAAAACTCATAGTATTTATTAAAATAGTTGTCAGCCTTACAAGGCTGACAACTATTTTCCTCCTCTATTTACGTTTTCTTTTTCTTAACCCAGCTGCACCAGTTGATACTGAGACACAGCAAGCAACGACTACATGAAAACCACCGCCGCCGCCATGAGAACCACCATGACCACCACCATGATGGTGCACCATCTCAATTCCAAATAAGTTTTCACCATCATCCGCTGTTCTGTAAGAAAAACGAGTTTTATTACTTCTAGCACCACCTAATTGAGAATATTCTCTCTTAGAAACGTTAAAAGAATCTTTGTAACTACTTAAATTGATAGAATCATCCATGATTTTGTCTCCTTTCATATGTCTTAGATTAAAAATATAATAATTCTATCATGTAAGTTTGTCAAGTATTAATTATAATTTAATACAAGCTGCATATATCATATTTTTTACTAAATATGCGATATATGAAGAACTATCTATTGTCAAGAGCCTATCTTTCAATGCAAATCTAATAATGTAGTTGCATCTTTCTTCCAATTACCTCTCCACACACTTGCTATTCTTTATATGGACTAGTTCCATTACAACTAGCTTTTTGGTACTACTTGAATACTACTGAATTTTATCCTAATGAGAAAGAAATTCCGACCATCACTTATCATTACTTATGCATTAAACCACATCAAATTGGTATCCAGTCTTACAAGTAATAAATATACTGAATTTAGCCTATCAGAAGCATCTTACACTTAATAGATTTATCCTGATGAGCAATATATCAGCACACTACTTTTCAAAGTAGCCTAAAAATCATGGCATTATTCAATCTATGTCATACATGACGATTAACTGATTTAATGTAATACGCTTTAACATTCTTAAAAGAAAGATGTTTTTGAAAATACATTTAAGACTATGAATGAATTAGAGCAAACAATTTAAAGAACATATTCACTACCATAATCATAAAACAGTACTAAAAAACCATACTCCGATAGAATATCGAAAGATGGTAATAAAAATAATACATCTTACATTTTTGGTTCATATCATCATATCAAAAATGTAAGATATTCTTACTTAATCATTCTTATCTCCGTTCTCTTCTAGAAATCCAAGCCATAATCAATGGCAACAATACAAAGCCAAAGATCATCATCGCAATAGCGTACCAATTAACGCCAATAACTTGACCTGCATTATTAGCCACGCCAAATTGTGCCTTCCAGTTATATTCAACCAGCAAGAAGATAACTAAGATAATTGAAAGAATCGGTACAACTACATCAGTCCAAACATTCTTATCCGCATTAAGAATATCTTGTTTCTCAGTACCTTTACCGCGGTAGAACTGAATAACCGCAATTGGCACAACGATAAAACCCAAGAATCTAACCATCGCGCTTAAAGTAATCAAGTTGACCATATTGTATTCAAAGGCCATCGGAATCAAAATTGCCAAGCCAACCGAAATAAAGAAAGTTCTAATTGGAAAGTTATTCTTTGTTCTCTTCGTCAATGCTTGTGACATCTGACCCTCTCGAGCCATAGCTTCCAGAATACGTGGAGCATTAAAGCTGGAAGCTACGTTGATCCCAAACATTGAAACCAAGGCACCAACTAAGATCACATCACGTAAGATTTCATTATTAAAAATAGCCGCAATCGCTACAACTTGCTTAGTCGTCATTAAAGCGCGTGGATTAAGTACCATCGCTACCGCTACAACGCCGATATAGACAACCGCAATAATTAAGATTGCCAATGGAATTGCTCGTGGCAAGTTCTTTTCAGGGTTCTTCATATCTTCTGAACCAGAAGCTACTGATTCAAAGCCGGTAAAGGCATAGAAGGCTGAAACAATTGCCATGACAAAGGTAGTTGTAGTTAAAGTTGGCACAATTTTTTGATCATTCTGAGTCAATTGATCTACTTGTCCTAGGTTGCTTGATGCACCAGTAGTAATTAACAAAACCACCCCAGCAATAATAATTAACACCAATGCAGCCAACTTACCGATCGTGGCTAAATTCATTACATACTTAACTACTTTTTGACCAAACAAGTTGATCACGGTAATAATTGCCATCAAGATCAAAAAGCCAATTGTGACATTTATTGCCTTATTGGGATTTCCGCCAAAAATTGAAATAGTTGACTTAATTACCCCAACAGCCATTACGCCCCAAGCTACACTGGCTGAGAAGTAACGCAGAACTCCCATATAAAAGCCAATTTTTTTACCAAAAGCGGCCTTGGAATAAGCATAGGCAGCACCAGATTTAGTGACATACTTTGAAGCTGCCGCAAACGAAATGGCCAGAATCGCTGCGAAAATTGCCGCAATTAAATATACAACTAAGGCTTTACTACCGGCTTGTTGTACTACACTACCAGGTGTTAAGAAAATACCTGACCCAATAATGGCATTAATTGCTAATAGTACAATTGACCAAAAGCCTAATTTATCTCCTGTTTTTTCATTCATCTATTTGCTTCCTTACTTTGCATTATCAACAACAAACTTAAATAAGTTATTCATAAACGCTACATCGGAATTACGGTGCAACATTTCAGGGTGCCACTGCACGGCAATGACATTACCTTTTTTATTTTCTAGCCCTTCAACCACACCATCAGGAGCTGTTGCCACTGCTTTTAAATCTGGTGCAACGTCTTTAATTAATTGATGGTGGAAAGAATTAACGCGAAATTCAGTTTTACCCAAAATTTCAGCCAATTTACTATCAGCTTCCACTTCCATACTATGAGTAGGCAAAGTTGGCGTATGACCTTGCATGTGTTTCAAAGTAAGTTCTTTTCTGTATGAAAGATCTTGGTAAAGCGTACCGCCATGAGCCACATTAATAATTTGAGCACCACGACAAATGCCGAGTACCGGAATACCATTTTCTTCTGCTAACTTTAACAAGCGCATATCAAAATGATCGCGTTCAGGCCAAGTAGCACCAATCTTTTGCATTGGTTCTTCGCCATAAAAACGTGGATCAACATCATGCCCACCAGATAAGATCAAGCCTTGAACATGATTAAGCTGTTCACGAATTACCTCATCATTTTCAGTAAATGGAATAATGTAAGGCACACCGCCATTTTGAACTACTGAATCTACATAGTCTTCGTTCACATAACTACGATGATAACCAGGGAAAATTCCTCCATCGTCAATAATTACAGAACCTGAGATACCGATAATTGGTTTTGTCATTTATGCTCCTCCTTTTGCTTACTTTTTGTATGTAATATTATAGAGAATTTCTTTGAAAAAGTACAATATTAGATTTGAATTGAATACGATAATTTTTGAATATTTCTTATTCTAGTCCCTGCTCAAAGCGATACTGCCGTAATACATATTCCTTGAAAAACGGTAAAGTAAAGGCCACTTCACCATAATTAGTAGATTTGATAACTTGATCATCTAACAAGCGTCTACGATAGTTAGCAACAAAATTGCTTGGACGGTTTAACCTTTCATGAATTTCTTTAATTGAAACACAATGTTTTGGGCTCTGAGCCATAGCTAAAACAAATTTTCGGTCTTGCTTTGACAAACTACTAAGTACTTTGGTATAAACATTTTGCTTTAGCACCAATAAGTACTCTGATTTAATACATTCTAAAGTGTTTTGATCTATTACCTTACTTTTTTTAGCAGCTTTCAAAACTAAATAACCTAGCAACTGAAAGGCATATGAATAGCCCATTGTCATCAACGCCATTTTTTCAAGAATTTTTTTCGACACTTGATAACCTGATTCTTTAAAAACTTTACTATAGCTAGCTTCAACCTGTGAGAGATTCAATGCTGATAAAGCTATTCGCTTTCCACGTAGTAAGAATGAAGTTATATTTTCGTTTTTCAATTCAGAGATATTTTCAGAAAGACCAGCTATCATTAAGGCTATAGGATAACCCTGCCGATTTAATAATTGATAACATCTTGCAAAATCTTTCAACTCCTGACATAGTTTTACTTCGTCTAAGGTAATCAACACTTTAACGTCATTTTTTCTTACTTCATCAAACATGTTCGTTAAAATATCTTGATATGTTAACTTACTAATGTCTGTAGAAAGCGATAATCCAAAATTAGAGAAATTTAGTCCTTCAATAGATTTAAATGATTTTTTTAGTTTTGAATCTGCATTCAGATATAAGCTATTAATAAAAGAAGGCAACAACTTCATCCCCATGGCCAAATTAACAACAATCCAATCTGGATATGCACTAATCTTTCTGTCCATTGCTGTCAAAAAGACAGTTTTGCCTATTCCACGCATTCCATAAACAATCGAAATTGTATATGAACTATTTAAATTCTCTATTCCTTGAGACACATCAGCAATTAGTTTTTTTCGCTGCAAATACACTGCTGGAATTCGGCCAAAGCTAGGATTAAACGGATTATCCATATTTTGTCCCCAATCATTTTCTTATCAAAAAAGCAGCAGGCTTCTTACCTACTACTCAATTTTATTTATCTTTTTGATGCTTAACCACATAAATCAGTGCCGCAATAATCAACACTGCTGCACCAACTGCAACAGAAATTTGCGTTTCTGGATTAATAAACATAAAGATTACAATCACAACCAACATGATTAAAGCAAAATAGTTGGAATATGGATATAGTGGCAATTTAAACGGATGATTCTTCATCAAATCAGGGTTCTTTTTTCTAAAACGCAACTCTGCTAGTAAAATCACAAACCATGCAACCATCCCTGGCAAAACAGATGAACTATAAACAATAACAAAAACATTAGCTAGTGATTTATTCAAAAATTGTGCCAAAACATTAAGCATGAAACCAATAAAGATCCCACTAGTAATTCCAATGATCGCATGACTAGGCACGATTCTCTTAGATACGTGACCAAAAGTCTTAGGTGCTTCACCTTCGTGTGCCAATTTATACAACATTCGACTTGATGAATAAATTCCCGAGTTTGCACCGGACAAAGCTGCAGTCAAAACTACAAAGTTAATTACTGAAGCTGCCGCGGTAATTCCCACCTTGGCAAAGGTCGTTACAAACGGTGAGCCAATGCTATCTAATTTATTCCATGGATAAATTGTGACAATCACAAAAATTGCCCCAACATAAAAGATCAAAATCCGCCACAATACTGACTTCACGCTTTTAACAATGGCCTTATGCGGATCAGATACTTCACCAGCTGAAATCCCAATTAGCTCAATTCCTTCATAAGAACCAACAATAATGGCCATTGAGAAAAAGAAGCCCTTGAGACCACCAGTGAAGAAGCCGCCATGACTCCACAAGTTAGAAAAGCCTACTGGATGACCGCCATTACCAAAGCCAAATAGAATTACCGCAAAGCCAAGCAAAATCATTAAGATAATCGTTACAACCTTGATCATGGCAAACCAGAATTCCAAGGTTGCATAAGCTTTCGCACTAGCTAAGTTAGCCACCAGCAAAAATAAAATAATAATTACGCCGGCAGCCCAATCAGAGGTGCCTTTCCACCAAAAGCGCAAATACTCTGTTGTTGCCACCACCTCAGAAATTCCGACAACAATGTATTGAAACACGTTTGCCCATTCGGCTAAATAGCCGGCAATTGGATGCACATGCTCTGAAGCATAGTCTGCAAAAGAACCAGTACCTGGATCAACATAAAGCATCTCACCTAATGCCCGCATTACGATATACAAAATAACCCCAACAAAAATATAAGCTAGCAGTACTGAAGGACCGGTCCACTTAATGGTTGAGCTAGCCCCCATGAATAGTCCAACACCAATTGCTCCTCCAAGTGAGATCATTTCCATCTGTCCGGCTGTCATCGACCGCTTTAATTCAGGTGCTTTCTTCGCCATTTCCAACTTCCTTTCTTTAGCATCTGTAAAAATTTCCTAGGAAATATATCTATTCTCATTTATCTTTAATCACTATACCTTATCATTTTTTCGAACAAAACTGTAGCTGATCGCTAAAAAGATTGCAAATAAAATCGAAATAATCAAAGCCAGCTGCGTTGATTTGATAAAGAATAATAAGATTAAAATACCAATGTAAAAGGCAAGCGTAAGCCAGCTAGTTACTGGGTAGCCCGGCATTTTAAAGCTGCCTAAATTCTGCTTATTCTGTTTGCGATAAACAATATGTGCTGCCATAATCATGATCCAAACAATCACAAAACAAATTGTTGAAACAGTTGAGACAACGGAGAATATTTCTGCTGGCATTAAATAGTTTAAGGCAACTACTACAAATAAAATTAATGAAGAGGTCATCAAAGCGTTCATTGGAATTGCTTTTTTGGTCAATTCACCTAGTCTTTTAGGTGCATGGCCGTTACGTGCTAATGAATAAAGTGATCGACTAGTTGAAAAGATTGCACTATTAGTCGCTGACATAGCTGCAGTCAAAACGACAAAATTTAAAATCCCTGCAGCCGCTGTAACACCGATGCCGGTAAAGACCTGGACAAAGGGACTTGAAGTAGTTGTAATGTGATTCCATGGATAAACAGACATAATTGCCAACATTGAGCCCACATAAAAAAGGCCGATTCTAACTGGCAAAGTGTTAATTGCCTTAGGAATATCCTTTTGCGGATTAGCTGTTTCACTAGCAGTTTGACCTACAATTTCTACCCCAACAAAGGCAAAAACAACCATTTGAAATGATAAAAGAAAGCCCCAAATCCCAGTTGGGAAAAAGCCACCATGATTAACTAAATTAGTTAGTGAAACATAACCGCCCTTTACATGCGTATGAAGTAACAACATTACAGCACCGGTAATGATTAAGACTACAATTGCCATTACCTTAATCATTGAGAACCAACTTTCCAGTTCACCAAATAATCCGACATTTACCATGTTAATCAACATCAATAAGATCACAATTACTAAAGGGCCAACCCATTGCGGTAGCCACGGAAACCAGTATCTTAAATAAATTCCTGTCGCAGTCAAATCAGCCATAGCTAAACTAAGCCAGCAAGCCCAGTACATCCAGCCCGCTACAAATTCGGCACGCTTACCTAAATATTTTTTGATTGATTCTAAAAATGAATGACTATCAGGATCGGCTAAAATAAGCTCTCCTAAAGCACGCATCATAAAAAAGGTGATAATCCCTACGATTAAGTACGACAAAATAATTGAAGGGCCAGCACTATGAATGGCTGAACCAGAACCTAAGAATAGGCCAGTACCAATGGCTCCCCCTATTGCAATCATTGTTACGTGACGACTCTTAAGCCCGCGTTTTAATCTCGGCTTCTCATCCATAATTACTCGCACCTTCCTCAAAATAAAAAATGGAGCGGCATGTTTTTTAAATGAAACATGTTGCTCCATCAAGTTTGCTTTTTTTGAATTATATAGTCTTATGCCAATTCATGCAATTATTTTTTATCTAAAAAAGATATTCCCTTAGGAATATCTTCATTATTAGTAAACTTTAAATTGGTTCAACGGCCAGTAACGTACTTTAACTACGCCAACGATACTACTACGCTTAATGGTTCCGATATAACGGCTATCCTTAGAAACGCTCCGGTGATCACCCATTACGAAATATGTTCCTTTCGGAATGCGCCCAGTATCCTGCACATATTTAATCTGCGCTCTAGTAAAGTATTGCTGGTAAGTCCGCGCCCGCATCAGTGACTGCATAGTAAAATTCTGAGTCTCAGAATAAAATGTATCTGAGCCATTATCAATTAACTTCGTTCCTTGTTTCAACCAAGGTTGAGCAATCTTTTTATTATTAATGTAGATTTGATTATTTTTGCTGACGATTTTTTCACCAGGCAAACCAATAACACGCTTAATGTACAAAGCACCTGGTTCATCTGGGGCTTTAACAATGACCACTTCACCACGTTTGATTTGTGCATGACGTTCCGCAATCAATCGATCACCATTTTGAAAGGTTGGTTGCATTGATGGACCAGACACCGTATCGTTGCTCAAAACGAAGTGGAAGAGCAACATATAAACGCCAAATAAAATACCCCAGATAATTAAGATATCTAGGAAAAACTTACCCCATGATTCTTTTTCTTCTTTTTTTTCAGTCATAATTTTCTCCATTTTGTCTTTTTTCACAGTTTACAACTTTATGAAGAAATTGCCAAATCAATAAAGCTAGAGCAACTGGGCTACTTAATTAGTCAACTCTAAAATTTGCCCATATTTTTGCTTATACTCGTCACTTAAATTATGCTCAATGTCGATTACAGTACCTTTGAAATCAACAATTAACTGAAATATAGTCTGCATACTTTGATGATCTAATCCCGACAAGGCCTCATCTAATAATAAAATTGTCTTCTTTCTTAATAATGCACGAGCTAATTCAATTTTACGCTTTTCACCTCCAGAAAGATGGACTCCATTCTCACCTAATCTAGTATCCAGTCCTTCTGTTGAGGCAAATTTATCCAATTCAACCTTTCGTAAGATTGCAATCATGTCTTCATCAGAGAAATCTTCGCCTAATGTCAAATTAAAGCGCAAACTTTTTGAAAAAATAAACGTATCTTGACTAATGATACCAACTTGATGCTTCAATTCATTATCATTTAACTTAGAATTAACTAGAATTTCTCCTGAAAAGAGTGGTATCTCATTTAATAAAGTTTTGAAAATTGTTGACTTTCCTACACCAGATGGTCCCTCAATCATCACATGACTATTACCTTTAACAGCAAAATTAATATCTTTTATCAATGCATGATCATACCCAAAACTAGCGTGATCAAATTCAAGTAAAAGATCCTTAGATAGATTTTGATAAGTTAAATTATTAATTTGTTGCTGCTTAGATTTATCAATCTCTGCTTCCAAAAGTGGAGTGGATGAATTAATCTGATTCAAGAACTGAACAGAACTCAAAATAGGACTCGTTACCCTATCGGCTGCCAAATATAGCGAAATAAAGGCACCAACTGTGATTTGACCATTCATAATAAACAACACACTAACTAATAGGGCAATAATTGTTGAAATCACATAAGTGGTATTTGATAATAAACGTGAAGTTTCTTGATGCAAGTTCATTTTAAAATACGCATTTTCTTCTTGCTTAAGCGAATGTGTAATTAGCTTTTGCATCTTAGCTGTAACGCCATAATTATTAATCAGATGAAAACCTTTAACTCCTTCCGAAACTTCTAAGTTGTACTTCTTATATTTAGCGGACCACTTCTTGGTTCCCTTTTCTAGCCATTTTTTAGTAAGCCTGGGAACAACCGTTGGTAAAAAACCACAAATAAGGTAGACCAATGCTACCCAAGAATTAATATAAAGAATATAGATTAGAGTGATCAATGCTTGTTCAAAGCAATAAATTACCATTACTACCGCATTGATAAACTGATTTTCAATTTGCTTTACATCTACATCTATAAAGGAAATTACTTTCGATTCATCGCGATTATCACTGGCAGTAATAAACTTATCATAAGCATCTGCACGCAATTTGGTATTAGCAACTTGAATAATTTTTAAATTAAAATATTGCCAAAACCAAAAAGCAATATTAGTAAATGTCATTGCCACAAAGAAAAGTGCAATAACTAACCAAACTCGATTAAATTGACGTTTTGTTAAAATATTCGTAAGAATTCCCATAACGGCGGGGGAAATAATGCCATCTAAGCCAGTAAAACCGCTAGCTATAACTAAGCCTAGCCACAAAGATGAGTGCCCTTTAAAAATATCTCGAAGATATATAAATTTTTGCTTCATAATTATTCCTCATTGAAGATCTTTTTTAATCATATTCAATACCGCTTCTTAAGTAGTTACTTACAAATCAAAATGAATTCCTTAAAAGAGCTTCTTTATTATCGTCTAAACAAAGATAATGAAGAATTAATTTTGTTTATAGTTTCCTTACCTGAGGTACTTAATCTGCCTAAAGTATCTCATAATTTTTCTGAACTTTTTCACCGAATTAAAAGCTTATAATTATCTCATTTTTTATATTTTTATAATACTCTTATTTTAATTTCAGATCAAACAACTTTGCAGAAATGCAAAACTAATTCAATTTCTGCACAAAAAGAGGATATTCCCTAGGAAATATCCTCTTTTTCTTTATTAACTATTAATTAATCTTCTTTTTTATCTTCGGCTTTAGTTTTGTCTTCCTTAATTTTTTCTTCAATCTTTGGAGAAATATCGAAGATTGCTTCACCGTTTAAGTACAAGTGCTTGTCATCTGCAGTGAATTCGATCTTCTTAGTGTCAGGCTTTTGTAAGATCAACTTAGCAGCTGGAGTTTCAAGATTTTGTTCAACTACTCTTCTAAGTGGACGAGCACCGAACTTCTTGTCGTAGCCCTTTTCTGCCAAGAATGCCTTAGCTTCGTCTGAAACTTCTACCGTTACACCCTTCTTAGCAAGAACATGAGACATCTTCTTCAAGTAAATGTTGATGATCTTGCCCATGTCTTGTTCAGTAAGTGAGTTGAATGGAACGATTGCGTCCAAACGGTTCAAGAATTCAGGTCTGAAGTAGTTTTCAAGGGCTGAGATTAACTTGTCTTGGTCAACCTTGCCATCTTCAAGCAACTTGTCTGAGAAGCCGGCGTTTGAAGTCATAATCAAGATAGTATCCTTGAATGAAACAGTTCTACCTTGTGCGTCAGTCAAACGACCATCATCCATGATTTGCAATAATGCGTTGAAGACTTGTGGGTTAGCCTTTTCAATTTCATCAAACAAAATTAATGAGTATGGTTGGTGACGAACTTTTTCAGTTAATTGACCACCTTCACCATAGCCAACGTAGCCAGGTGCAGAACCAATCAACTTGTTAACAGCCATTTCGTCTTGGTATTCACTCATGTCCAAACGGATTAAGTGTTCTTTGTTACCAAATAATTGAATTGCTAATTGTTTTGCAAGTTCAGTCTTACCAACACCGGTAGGACCAGTAAGTAAGAATGAACCAGTAGGACGATCGCTGTCTTTAAAGATTTGCTTACGAGCAATAGCGTCAGTAATTACATCGATTGCTCTGTCTTGGTCAATAACGTTTTGCTTTAACTTCTTAGCAAGGTCTAAGTTTTTTTGAGCTTCATCAGCGTGAAGTTCACTCATTGGGATCTTAGTCTTTTGTTCAATAATTGCGTAGATGTCTTTTTCAGTTACTTCTGGAGTATTCTTAGAATCTACATTCTTAAGTTGTTTCTCAAGTTCAGCAATCTTACTCTTAATTTCTGAAGCCTTGTCGTAATCCTCTGCCTTAGCAGCTTCAGTCTTCTTAGCTTCAAGAGCTGAGATTTGGTTCTTTAAGCTCTTTTCATCAGTTGGTTGTACAAGCAATGCCTTCTTAGCACCAGCTTCATCCATCAAGTCGATAGCCTTGTCTGGTAAGTAACGGCCTTGAATGTATCTTTCTGATAATTCAACAGCTAATTTAAGACTGTCGTCACTGTATTTTACGTGGTGGTAGTCTTCGTACTTCTTCTTTAAGCCTTCCAAAATCTTAACAGCTACATCAGTAGATGGTTCTGGAACTTGAACAGCTTGGAATCTACGTGATAAAGCTGGGTCTTTTTCAATTCTTTGGAATTCACTAGTAGTAGTAGCACCAATTAATTTCAATTGACCACTTGCCAAAGCTGGCTTCAAGATGTTAGCTGCATCCCCATTGTTGTTTTCTGAATCAGTAGAACCAGCACCAACGATGTTGTGAATTTCATCGATGAATAAAACAATGTTAGGATCGCTCTTAGCCTTATCAATAACCTTCTTTAATCTTTCTTCAAAGCTACCACGAAGACTTGAACCAGCAACCATGTCATTAATGTTTACTGAAATGATATGCATGTTAGCCATTTTAGCTGGTACATTGCCTGAAGCAATTCTTTCAGCTAAACCTTCTACAATAGAAGTCTTACCAACACCAGCAGGTCCGATTAAAACAGGATTGTTCTTCTTACGTCTTGAAAGAATTTCAATTACGTTATCGATCTGTTCATCACGACCAATTACTGGGTCAAATTTATTGTTCTTAGCTTCCTCAACTAAGTCAACACCAATTGGCTTTTCATTGGGTTGTTGTGGGTTCTGTTGAATTGTTTGTGGTGCAGCACCCATGCTGCTGGAGTAATTAATTGGAATTGAACCTGAACTGCCTTTGCTATTTCTTCTAGTGCCGAAGTCATCATTAAAGAATGAGCTGTTCAATTCGTTAAATAAGTTATCAAAGTCATTGTCAAAGTATGCCATATGTGCAACACTCCCTATCTCAAATTTACGTCTTTAGCACTCTAGCTTATCGAGTGCTAACTCATTACATTTAATAGTATATCATGTTATCCACAGATTGCAAGCTAAAAAGCAAAAGTTTTCCACATCTTCTTTATTTTTTGTGATTTTTATTAAAAAAGCACCACAAATGCTGTAATATAAACATTTGTAGTGCTTCACAAATTATAAAGAATTTCTTAAGATGGGCAAAAATTGATGATTATTTTGCTTAAAACTGTTGAATTTTAAGGAAGTTTTCCACAGATAAGAATAAGTTTATTACCATAAACTATTTCTGCCTACCTCTATTATTGCCCTTTTGCTTGTCCAGTATTTTGCGGTTCGCTCAACTTTCTCGGCTCAAGCAAATACTGTTTAATTACTTTGATTACCTGCTTATTCTGAGGTAAATCCGAGTGATCCGCTTCTACACCCGTTACTGTCATTGCAGTATAGCTCTTGACTTGATTCTGAAAAATATATTTTCCGGCTGCTACGCTAGCTTCTGGTACAATTCCATCAGACTCATAATTTTTTCCACCAGATAAGGAATAAACAATCAAGTTTTTCGGTAGTTTATCTTTGTTCTTGATAAAGGTTTCTAGCATTTGCGTTTTATGATTAATATTTTTTTCACCAAAATTATATGGCGTTCCTAGCGTCATCAGACGTTTGATTTTAATTTCATCAGAATAGTAACAGTAGTAATGTTCTAACCAATAGGTCCAGATCAAGCCACCGTTAGAATGCCCAAAGGCTTTAAAATTATTAAACTTATAGCTCTCTGATAAGGCATAAAAGGCTTGATCAAACCAGCTGGCTTGCTTCTTAATATTGCTATAACCATCGTGATTATTTTCAAAACCGACAATAATGAAAGGTTCGTTGTCGTTTTTATTGATTTTGCCTGAATATGATAGCGTTCCATTCGTTGAAACTTTAATTTTAAGCACGCTATGCTTAGTCGGTGTGTTCTGATTTAGCTGCTTCACTAATTGGTTAAAACGTTCAGTCGTTGCACTAGAACCTGGAATCATAATTACTGGTGACAAAAGCGATTTGCGTCTTTCAGCTCTAGCGTGGTTATCAGCCTTCATCCAAGAATAACCCGGAACAGCCAAAGCTACTAATAAGACTAAGACGATTGCCAACCATTTAAAATTAGGATTTTGAACTAAATTAATCATTCTTTTCTTCATAATCCTTTAGTCCCCTTTCAAGTCGCAAACCTAATTTCATAGTTGGAATAAACATTATTATATCTAAAATGAATAACAAAATAGAAAATACCAAGTTGCTCCAGTCACCATTGGAACCAAAGAAAGAGACCAAAATTCCTGGTGTCCCACTTAAAACGGGGTAAGCACAAGGTTGAATTAAATGGCAAAAAATTGCTCCAGCGGCTAGTAGAATATTAATAATTGGAATAATCACAATCGCCGGCAGTAACAATGGATTTAAAATAATCGGCATCCCGACCATCATGCCTCCAGTTGAGCCAAAAGCTGCTGGAAGCAGGTTAACCTTGGCAATATTTTCACTATCCTTATTTTTACTATAAATTAGGATAATTACAATCATCGCTAAAACAATACTCGCACCACCCATTTCTGCATAAGGATAAAACAAAGAACTACCCAAATACTTATATGGCACATTCCAAGCACTCCCATGTTTTAAGGCAAAATTTAAGTTAGCTGCTGCTGAAATACTATTAGAAGTAGTTGACAAAGAAGCTAGAGGATAACCTATTCCCATCCAGCTAAGTAAAAAGACTGGGATAGTCAGTAAAGCTATTAACAAAATATTATTTGATTCCTGTATTTGAGTAACTAGGCCTTTAAAAGTACTAGAATTCAAAAATTTGATTTGAAATTCATAAATTATAATCCCCAGAACTATCCCACAAAAAATTGCAAATATTGTCGGGATAAACGCATTCCAGGCTCTTTCCTTAATTCTAGCGGCATGTTCAAAATCGACTGGCTTGTGTTCCTTTCCTAGCCAATGAAAAATTTGCCCTACACCATAGCCAATTAACAAGGCCAGCAAGACAGCATTAATTTTTAAAACACTGGAAGAAAATGGTGAATGATCGCTGGCATTATTAGCTAAATTATTGGCATAAGCACAAAACATGATAACGATGACAGCCGTCATCCCGGCCATGGTTGAATCTTTACGGTATAAACGCGCAGTATAACGTGCCGCAAAATAAGCCGCATAAATACCAAATAAGCCGAAGGTTACCCGAACCATCCCCCGACTGACAAATGCTCCCGCATACCAAAAACGATCTGGCAAAGTGATATCAAAATTAAAAATATTGTAAATAAAACTATCGGGCGAAAAAAAGGCATCTCTGAACAACTTAAAATATGCCCCAATTACCGCGATCGGCATCAGCATAACCAACGTTCGCTGAAAAATTCTAAAGATTGCCAATCTTCTTAGTTTAAGAAAGATATTTGTGATTCTGTTTACCATGGTATTTCCTTTACCTATTTATTATAAATATGATTGAATAAAGTTAATTAAAACAATTATTAATTATACATCTATACTAGAAAGCTGATTATGATGGCTTACATTAACTTAAAAAATAATACTAAAATTTACCAATCTGGTGACACAACCATCTATGCCAATAAGAACATTACTTTTTCTATCGATAAAGGCGAACTAGTCATTATTCTCGGCTCATCAGGAGCTGGAAAATCTACTTTGCTTAATATTTTAGGCGGAATGGAGCCAAATACAAGTGGCGATGTAATTGTAGCGGGAAAAATATTGCAAAATATAACGCTAAAGAATTAACTACCTATCGGCGCAACGACGTTGGCTTTGTTTTTCAATTTTATAATTTGATTCCCAACTTAACAGCAAAAGAAAACGTTGAATTAGCTGCTCAAATTGTCCCTGATGCGATGAGCGCCGATGATGCCTTGCAGTATGTTGACCTAGGGCGACGAGAAAACAATTTTCCCGCTCAACTATCAGGCGGTGAGCAGCAACGTGTGGCAATTGCCCGAGCCATCGCTAAAAAGCCAGCCTTACTTTTGTGCGATGAACCAACCGGTGCCCTTGACTATAAAACAGGCAAACGAATTTTAAAAATTTTGCAAAATATGAGCCGGCAAAATGGCTCGACGGTCTTGATTGTAACTCATAACGCCGCTATTGCCCCAATTGCTGATAAGGTCATCCGTATTCACGATGGAAGTATTCAAAAAGTCCAGCATAATCTACATCCCGCTGACATCAGTACAATTGAATGGTAGGTGAGCGACATGCAAAAAACTATTCTATGGAAAGATGCTTGGCAAGCAATCATTCATTCACTTGGCCGTTATATCGCCATTATTCTATTAATTGCACTGGGGACTTTTGCTTTTACAGGCTTAAAAATGGCTGGTCCTGATATGCGAACAACAGGGGCAGACTTTTTTGCCAAACATAACTTAGCTGATGTCACTGTCACTTCAAACTATGGCATTAATTCAACTGATCGCCTTACTATTCAGAATTTACCGGAAGTAAAAGAAGCTACCTTCGGCTATTTTCAAGATGTTAAAATTAAAAATCAACCTGATACGCTCCGCATCTTTTCTCAATCAGATAATCTTTCAAGTTATGAATTGATTAAAGGTCATTTTCCTAAGAATAAAACAGAGATTGCACTGTCATATTTATTGCAGAAAAAATATCGCTTGGGGCAAAACATTACTTTTAATAAACCTGGCATTTTAAAAAATAAGACTTACAAGATTGTTGGCTTCGTCAAAGCTAGTGAGTTCTTAGATAAAAATCAAATCGGTCAAACCAACATTGGCAGTGGCCATTTAACTGGAATTGCGGTTGCTAATCATAACGCCTTCGCCGCACCAGTTTATCAAATTGCCCGAATCATTTTCAAAAATACCGCCAATTTAAGTCCCTTTAGCATAGCTTACCGCAACCGTGTTTATAACGATCAAACCAAATTGCAAACTGCTTTAAACCAAAATCGAGCCGACAAATATGACAAATATCGGGCCATGTATCAAAAGCAATATCGACAAGCTACAGCTAAACAATTACTTAAACGTGGCATCGTAGTTAACCCGGCGCAAATTAAAGTACCACAAAACAAGCTTAAAATTGCTTATCCTAACTACGTAATCAACAGCCGTGAAGAAAGTCAGGGTTATGCTTCTTATCGAGCAGATTCTGAACGAGTTGAAGTTTTGGCTAATGTCTTTCCTGTTTTCTTGTTTGCTGTAGCGGCTTTGGTCAGCTTAACTACAATGATGCGTTTTGTTGAAGAAGAACGGACTAATATTGGTACGCTAAAAGCACTAGGCTATGGTAATGGAGCAATTGCCATTAAGTTCTTGCTCTATAGCACCTCAGCTGCAATTTTAGGTGTTATTCTGGGGGCTAGCTTAGGTTACACCTTTTTGCCTAACTTAATCATCAAGGCCTATTTAGCTAGCTCAACCTTAGGAACTGATTACCAGCTGAATTTTGCTTGGGGACCACTATTAATTTCATTGACGATTGCACTACTTGCAACAACCGTCGTTTCAATGATTACTTTAGCTCAAACTCTGCGTGAACAGCCTTCAGCTTTACTTTTACCTAAACCACCTAAAAATGGTTCACGTATTTTACTAGAATATATTCCATTTTTATGGAAGCACATGAGCTTTTCAGCTAAGGTAACAGCCCGCAATATTTTCCGTTATAAGAGCAGAATGCTGATGACCATCCTAGGCGTTGCTGGTTGTACTGGATTACTAGTAATGGGATTTGGTATTCGTGATTCGCTACAAGGAATTGGCAATATTCAATATTCTGAAGTACAAAAAAACGATGTTATCGCTTTGAAGAATCGCCATGTTAACACGACTGAGCGACAAAAATTAAACAAAATTTTTACCAGCCATGATGTTACGCAAACTACTGCTGTACAATATCAACAATTGACTAAACACCTTGATAGCACTGGAGCAACTGAAAATGTAATGCTAATTGCGCCACAATCAACTAAAAGCTTTAGCAAATCTATCAATTTGCAAGAACGTCAAAGCAAGAAAAAACTTGTTTTGTCAAATAATGGTGTAGTCATTTCAGAAAAATTAGCTACTATCTTGCACGCTCATAAAGGTTCAACAATTTCCTTAAAAAATGAACATGGGAAACTACTTAAGTTCAAAGTTAGTGGAATCTGCGAAATGTATCTCGGTCACTATATCTTTATGAGCCCAGCTGAATATGCCAAAGCAACTGGCAAAAAATTTACTACTAATGCTTATTTAGTAACCATGGCCAAACATTCCCCAGGAAATATCAGCCATATTAGTCAAAAAATGATCAAAACAGGCGCAATCGAAACGGTTGTCTCAACTTCATCAAATAGAGAATTGCTGAGCAGTTTTACTGGTAGTCTAAATGAAGTCATTCTAATCCTAATTTTAATTTCAGGGATGTTGGCCTTAGTAGTCATCTATAACTTAACTAATATCAATGTCGCTGAAAGAATTCGCGAATTATCGACTATCAAAGTGCTAGGATTTTACGATAATGAAACAACGATGTACATTTATCGCGAAACAATCATCTTATCGGCACTAGGAATTATCGTAGGCTTTGGCTTTGGGTGGTGGCTACACCACTTTATTATCACTAGTTTGCCACCAGATGTCGCGATGTTCGATCCGAATATGTACCCGTTGAACTTCGTCTTCTCTGCGCTAATTCCCGCTATTATCACCGCTATTTTAGCAATTGTTGTCCATCACAAGATCAAGCGAATCAACATGCTAGATGCCTTGTCCTCCATTGATTAAGCGCTGTTATGCTATAATAATCACTATAGAAAAGGGTGGAAAAAACATGCCAAGAAAGCACTTTGAATTAAACAGTGATGTTAATAAATTAATCGAAAAATATGATGAAATTAATAATGTTGATTTCAATAAGTTAGTTAACAAGGCCTTGAGATTCTACCTTGTTAATCAAATGAACTACAAAGATGTTCAAGACGCCCTGAATAAAGCTGATAACGAAGCTTCTAAGTATATTGATGAAGCAATGCGTTCCAGCATGGGTGATATTAATCGAAATTATTAGAACATAACTAATCATGGAAAAAGCCATCTGTTTTGACAGCAGGTGGCTTTTAGTATTCATTACAAGATAATTTATTATAAAAACAACTAATTGATAATTTCTTTACTCAAAATGCTTATACCGATAATATCGATAACCTATCTTTTTACCAAAAATCGTCTCCGAAGTTTTCATCCAATTAGCCAGCAAAACATAAATGCCTAAAAAGACTAAACCGAAGATTGCTAAATAACCAAAACTACCAACACGGCCTAAGTCGTTGAAACGATAGCCAAATAAAATTTGGTAAACAAAGAGCAGGATAATGTAAATCTCGTTTGAAACAATGATCGGCAACAAACTCCCCATCTTAACGCCATATGTCTTATTAAGCTTGTGATAACTGAGCCAAATTACCAGTAAGAACGAAATATCAGTTGAAAGAATTGCACCATCTGCATTCATGAACATAGTCATCGGTACTTGCAGAATTATTTTTACTAAGACACCTTCAACCATATAGATCACAGCCAGTTTGTTCATGTTCAAAGCTAAAAGCAGTGTTAATGAATTCATCACCAAACCAGCAAACAAACTTTGAACAATATTTTCAACCAAATAATACGCACCTAAACTATCGTGTGAGAACAAGACCGTATAAATTGGAGAAGCCGCAAAAGCACCAAGTGCAACAACCGGAAGCAAGACAAATAATAGTAGTCTATAGTTCTCTAAAAGCAGCTGTCTAATGCTTTCTTGACTATCATTAGCCTTATACTTAAGCCCTGCTAAAAGCGGCAGACTAGTCTCAGAAACGGCTGTCGCAAGTGAAATAATCACCGTGGTAATCTTGCTTGGATTAGCCGAGAAAATTGTGTACAAGTAACTAACATAGCTTTTACTCATATGACTGAAGCTAATCAGGATTTGTTTAAACAAAAGTTGATCAACTAATTGCGTAACAGTAATGAACGATCCCAGCAAAACAAACGGAATTGAGGCATACCATAAGTTAAGCAAACTACGAGAAACATTATTAAGTGCTCTGGGCTCGCTATTTTCAATTAATTCTCGGTAATGTCCCCACTGCTTGCGCATATATGCAAAAAGATACAGGTAACTAGCTATAGCACCAACACAGGCGCCAAACACACTGAAATAAACCGCCGTTACGTAATCATGATGGAAGACTTCAATAATCAACAAAGTAGCCAGCAAAATAAACAAAATTCGAGCAAATTGTTCCCATAATTGGGAAATCCCATATGGCTTCATATCATTATTTCCCTGAAACCAGCCTCGAACCATACTCATTGATGGCAGAATTACTACGGCTGGCACTAATACTCGAATAGAAATTGTTGCACTAGCCACTGAATCCACTGGACTATTTTTGGCAATCATTGGTGCCGTCACATAAAGCAAAATACCACACGCTATTCCCATGACCAGCATAATAGCGAAGCCTAATTTGGTAATGTACAAACTGTCTTTATATCTATTTTGCGAATTTAATTGCGATACTTCCCGGGCAATAACTGAAGGAAGTCCTGCCGTCCCAATTGATAAAAACAGCGCATACGGCGTATATGACGAATTGAACAGCGCCTGTGCGTTTAATTGGTTGTGGTAGCTTCCCAGCATAATTAGCCAGGGAATCAAATAAACAACCCCGAGAATTCTAGATACAATGCTACCAAACGATAGCCAAAATGAACCGGATAGGATTTTTTTATTCAATAGAATAGCCTCAAATCTACGTTAGTTTCTCATTGTGCCTTCTTATTATACGTGGATTTTATAACTTTGTGGGAAATATGTACCAACTAGTTACCCTTTTTTAACAAATTTTTCAGCTCTAATAATACAAATCAGTTACATTATTTACTATATTGTTACCCAGCCTTTAATTTTACGTTAGACCCCTTGACCTAACCTTCTTTAATTATTATCCTTAAAATGTTTCTGTTAAAGGTCATAATTAGACAAAAATAATAATGTATTAAGAATATTCATCGGGGGAATTAAGTTGTCATTCAAGAAAAAGATTATCACTAAATTAGCTTATGTTGCTATGCTTTCAACTACTGGCGTTGCCGCAGCTGCAATCGTGCAACCACAAGCACATGTCCAAGCTTCTACCACTTCAGTTGCTGCTCGCTCACTCGGAATCGATGTTGCTAGTTACCAAAGTGCTGATCTTTCAGCTCACGCTAAAAGCGGTGCTAAGTTTGCTGTTGTTAAAGTAAGTGAAGGTACCAGCTACAGAAATCCTAAGGCTAGTGCTCAAATCGCTAGTGCCCGCGCTAAGAATATGATGCCAATGGGCTACCACTTTGCTACATTTTCTGCTAATAGCGCTGCTGCTAAAAATGAAGCCAACTACGCAATCGCATCAGCTAAGGCTGTTGGTCTTGGTGCTGGCTCATACCTTGCATGTGACTATGAGTCAGGTGACGGCAACAATATCTATGGTGGTAAGAATCCTACTGCTAATGCAATTAATGCCTTCATGAGCAAGGTTAAAGCTGCTGGTTACAAGCCACTTCTTTACGCTAGTTCATCAGTTTTAAGAAACAACATTAACACTAACTCTGTTGTTAACAAATTCCCTAACTCATTATGGGTTGCTGCATACGCTGTTTCAGGTCGAGTAGACAATCCTAACTTTGACTACTTCCCATCAATGAAGGGTGTTTCAATTTGGCAATTTACTGACAACTGGCGTGGTCTTAACGTTGACGGTAACATTAACGTTTTACCTCTTACTTCATCAGGTAGCGCTGTTTCTCAAGCACCTAAGAAGGCTCGCGTATTAAAGAAGAAGGCTCATGTATACAACAAGGCTGGTCACCGTACAGGCAAGACTATTAAGAAGGGCACTTCTATCACTACCCATGGCAAGAAGAAAACTATCAATGGTAAGAAATACTACAAGATTGCCAAGAATCAATACATTAGATCAGCTAACCTTTACTAAAAAGGCAAAATAAGTCATCAAAAAATGCACCAGGTAGAAATTACCTGATGCATTTTATTTTATCCAATTTTTTACTTGGCGAATTGTTCACCAGCTAAGTTACGGTAGAAGTTAGCCTTAGCTTGACGGTAATATGGGTTAACCCACAATAAACCGATCCCGCAGGAAATAATACCAAGTAGCCACCAGCCGATGAAACTTAAATCAAAAATAAACAAGTCCATCTTATGGCCATCCATCAACTTACGGCTGGCACTGATAGCTTCTGTGGCAGTCGGCTCATGACCACTATCTAGCATGTCACGCAAGATATATGGTGTCATTGCATATGAATAAGCCTTGATCAGCCCTGGAATAATCAGTAACCAAGTCCACAAAATAAGAAAAATTTCATACAAAATATAAGTTAAAAAGTTACTCTTAAAGTTTCTGGTAAATGGACTAAAGATACCTGAAAGAACATTTTCCTTAGTACCACTATCTCTAAAATGCAAGATAGTATAAATTACACCCCATGTGATTAAACCAATTGCAACTGAAACTACCAAAGTAATCAGCCATGCAAAAGGATTAACTCTTACTTTGTCTAGGTACATCAATTCAGCATTGTTACCGAAGCGGCGGACAATACCGTACACGATATCTTCGCCCTTTTCAAAAAAGTTTTCGATATCGGTCAAAATATAAACGATTAGCCAGCCAACAAATGACAGCAAAACTGCCCAGCCCCAGTTACCACGTAACTGGTCTCTAGCTTGTTCTTTTAATTCTTTTCTTGTAGTAGCCATTTTCTCTCCTCCTCACTTTTCTAATCATGAGTATTGTCGCCTAAAATCAGGGCAGAATCAATTAAAAGGACATCAAAAAAGCCTAATTCCACCAACATCGGAACTAGGCTCACACAGTGTTGACCGCCACTCTGACCACATATAGAAGATAACATTTTCGCTACCGGAGAAAATGACTACTAATAGCGACGGTACATGATAGATTTTAGCATTCAACTACCTAAAAAACAAGCAAAAAGACGGGTTGAATTAGCGGAATGGATACCAAAATTTACGGATAAAAAAGACGAGGTCTAAACCTCGTCTTCTTCATTACTAAAATTCAAGCATCATCGTCATTGCACGATTGATCTTCTTTTTAATCTTTTTAAACTCACCAGAAGCAGTATGATTATCCTGCAAAATGATCATGTTCTGGCCATCTTTAGTTGCCCGCATAAAGGTATAATACCCTTCACCAGCACCATTAGCAGCTTTATAATGCTTAAGATTATAAAGCCCGCCATTGTAGTAGCTAGGAGCTTGACCTTTGAATAGGACCTTTCTACTCTTGTTACTCAATATCTTGCCAGTCAGAATATACTGCATGGTCTTAGCTAAATCTGCGTTAGACATTACGATTGAACCAGCACCCAGCTCATTGTGAGCATCCTTAACGGCTTTAGCATGGTTCACTTTGACATATTCACCCTCACGCATTTCATAGCCTGGTACCCAATGACTAGCCAATAACTTAGCCTTGTCTGACCACAAGAACTCACTATGGGTTAGATTCAGTGGCTTGATATATATGTCATGGAACAATTGCTCGTATGACTTTTTCTCAAGCTTGGACAAGATTCCACAAAGGAAAATATAGTTTACTGAAGTATAGTGCCACTTACCTAATTTGCTAGCATCAAACACAGTATATTGTGCATCATGCTTGATATTCTCTTCATCAGAGATAAACTCAGGCGTACCTAATTGTTGACCAGCTTTCAAATCCAGCCCTGATGTCATATCAATTAAGTTGCTAATCTTGACTGAACTAGCACCATCTACATTTGGGTAGAATTTTGAAAGTTTATCGCTAAGCTTCAACTTTCCTTTCTCTACCTCATGCATCACCATTGCAGCTGTCATTGACTTTTGAACTGAATTGATCAAATAGCTAGTGTCAGGTTTATTGTCCGTCGCATAATTAAGCAAAACTTTGCCATGATTTATTACTAAAACTGAGCCTTTAACGCCCACATGGTCAATAGCCTGGCGCACTATTCCGCTTTTAAACGGTCTTTATTGCTTAAATCAACTCGCTTAACGTTATCCTTGTTTTGCCACTTCTTGGAGTAGAAGTAGTTAGACATATCATAGTCATAACGCTTATTAGGTTCCTTCATGAATGGACGAACAGCTTGATCAACTGCAACCCAGCCTTTCCAGCCTAGGTGAATAGTATCTTGCATAAAGTACTTTTCATTGCCTCGTCTTGAAAGATCTGCAATATTTTCAAAGCCTTGACTGGTTAACTGGTGTTCCATCTTGGCAACTGATTCTTGGTACATCTTGTTGGACAAACCAGTGTACTTCATCCACTTACCATTAATTGGTGGAATAATGAACAAAACATTGGTATGTTGCTTAGCGAATTGTTCCAACATCAATTGGAAGTCACCATATTCAACTGAGTGTACATAGTCAAAGTTGCGTTGACTACCCTTCAAACGCTTTAAGACCTTCTTTGGCAAACGGGTCCGATAGAAGGTGTTGTCAATTCCCAAGTTATTTGAAGTAGTATGTGCTGCAGCTTGTTCCTCAGCTACTTTATTTAAAGCAGCTACGGAATATGCCCCAGGTAATACTTTAGCCTTCTTTTGGATCTTATTTACACGGTCACGTAGTTGGAATGAGCTGAAGAAATTATCTTCGTTACGCAACATTCGACGACGGTTTTGTAAATAAAATTTTTGGAAGCTAGTCAACTTCTTGCCTTGAGCAATTTGCTTCAGACTATTCTTGATTTCACCTTTTACATCTGGCATTTCCAACAGACGTTTAGCTGCATAACGATCAGTTTTATTATTTTTCGCACTGAGCAAGAAATTACATGCTTGCAATGGTGAATAATACAATGCAAAGGCATTAGGATCTTGACCCCGCTTAGTAAACCATTGTGGTGAAATGATCACAACAGCCTTCTTGTTTCTAAGCTGCTTAGCTGTTCCTTGCATCCCCAAGAACTGAGCCAAAGATTGACTACCCGGTCCACCTAATAAGAATGGACGGTAGTTTCTATGATACTTTTCCGCAATTACACTAGGGTGAAGTGGGTCGAATCTTGACAACTCACTTGAACCATAGAATGGCACGTAGCCATCTTCAAAAGCTTCCTGCTTCATTGTGCTGCCCTTGAAGACAGTTGTGTTTTGTGAAGCTGCAGCCTCGTAAATCGTTTGCTTAGAAAAAGTTCTTTCCCAAGGAATAAGGAAAACAACTAACAAAAGGATAAAAGCGCAAAGAACTGGGCCAAAGATTTGCCACAGCCGGCGTTTATTACTCATTTTCTAAGCTGTCCACCTTTGCCACAATCTTGTTTGGAGTATCCCATTCAGCACGCTTGAATTCTGAAACGGGAACATCAATATCAAACTTTTCTTGTAAGCTCAAAAGCATTTGTACACTTGCCATTGAGTCCATCAAACCATTGTCAAAGATGTTTTCATCCATTTGATCTGATAAATCTTCACCAGTTAAATCGTTTAAAATGTCTAATACGCCTTGTTTAGTGTCCATAATTAATACCTCTATTCAACACAAATACTTAATTAATATCATTCCATATTATATAAGCTTATTTCCAACCGAACCATAGTTGACTAAGAAATCCTGAGAAAATCAAGAAACTGAAGCAAACTACGTTAAAGGTTAAGAAAATGGCGAACCATTCAGTAAACTTGTTAGATGGAATTTGCTTCTTATGCTTTCCCTTAAATCTAAGCCACATATCGTTGATACAAATAGCTGAAGCGTGGAAGATACCATAAACAATATAATACCACGTTAAGCCGTGCCAGAAACCCTGGATTAAGAACAACAGGAAGTAAGAAACTTGTGACAATCTAATTCGATTCTTAAACAATTTTTTCTTCATTGCAAAGAAAGAGAATCGCATATAGATGTAGTCACGGAACCAGAATGACAAAGTCATATGCCAACGATTCCAGAAATCTTTAATGTTCTTAGAAATAAATGGCTTATTGAAGTTCATTGGGGTATGAATACCCATGAAGTATGAAATTGATACGGCAAATAATGAATAACCTGCAAAGTCAAAGAACAAGTACATGCTGTAACAATACATGTAAGCAAGTACCCACCATGAAAGCTTCAAACCACCGTTTGCATTCCCAACGACTAAAGCAGCGGCACTGATCTTTGGTAACCAATAAGTACCAAAGAACCAGCCAATAATGAATTTATATAAAAAGCCTTGGAACAAGTATCTAACCGCATATTGCAGATCAGTAATATATGCATCACGTGTAGGTACCTTATCATAATCTTTTTTAAATCTACGGTAACGGTCAATAGGACCTGAAGAAATAGTTGGGAAGAAGAGTAAGAACCTTGCATAAGTAATCGGATCTACCTTCTTAATTGCCCCATCACGCATTTCCATAATAACTTGTACTGTCTTAAAGGTTACGTATGAGATTCCCAAGAAACCAATGACAAAGCCAATTGAGTTATCAGGAAAAGCGGTCAAATATTTAACTGCGGCTAATGGAATAATTGCCAAAATCACAGCCAAACTAAAGATCCAAGTCTTATTTTTACCGTGGTGACGATAATACTGATAAGCAAAGGTTAAGGCAAATTCGTAAACCAACCAGATTAACAGGTTAACCCCTTGCTCCCAGTGATCACCATCAAAAATCAAGAACAAGAAAACAATTGAAAAAATTGCTTCATATGTCTTGAGTCGATGACCGTAATAAAGCCCAACGATAATCGGAATTAAAGCGATCATCAAATAGACAAAGTATTGCGGGTTGGAAT
This sequence comes from Lactobacillus sp. UMNPBX16, assembly GCF_002553775.1. Taxonomy (NCBI): domain Bacteria; kingdom Bacillati; phylum Bacillota; class Bacilli; order Lactobacillales; family Lactobacillaceae; genus Lactobacillus; species Lactobacillus sp. UMNPBX16. The sequence continues at coordinate 40,133 of NZ_PCYU01000005.1, read as the reverse complement.
AAGGCTGTAAGTTAATGAAATTAAAATTCACTACTTATTAACCTCCTTAATTACCGCCTTAATATCTACCTTGCCGTTTTGCGAAATTGGTAACGCATCTTGGTAGACATAACGTTGTGGAATCATGTAAGGCATGACGTTCTTAGCTAGATCCTCACGAATCATCTTGGTTAAAGTGGCATCAGAGTATTGACGACGAACGCCTTCTTTTAATTCGATTTCGGCAACGATCTGCTTAACGGTATGATCCTTATTGTACTTAGGAGCCGCAACGCCATAACGAACCAACTTGTTCTTTGTTAAGTAGAAATTAATTTCCTCAAGTTCGATTCTATAGCCGTTAAACTTAATCTGGAAGTCAATTCGACCGCGGTAAAATAGCATATCGCCATCAAAGAAACCAGCATCCCCACTCCGGTAGCTACGATACTCAGCACCATCTTCATGGAAAAAGGCAGCTTCAGTCTTTTCAGGATTGTTCATATATCCTTTAGAAACACTAGGACCACTAATGATAATTTCACCTTCGCCAGGCTTATCACCCTTAGAAGTATCAATTGTAATCTTAGTGTCTTCTTTAACCTTACCGATTGGCAAACGGTCATACTTTTTAAGAACTTCATCAGTAATTTCAACTTGAGTAACAGCAACTGTTGTTTCAGTTGGACCATAGGTGTTGAAAATATGACTATCTGGGAACTTCTTCTTAAGCATCTCAGCTTCACTGTGTGGCAATTCTTCACCACAAAACAAGAAATGACTTAAGTCTGGATGGTGTTCTGCATCAAAAGTCTTGTCCAAGAAGCACATCTGTGCAAATGACGGAGTTGATACCCAAACATTGAACTGCATCTTTGGCAAAGTTTGGAATAATTTACCAAAGTTTTGAGTAACATCATGAGGCAAAACTACCAACTTACCAGCAGAAACAAGTGCTGGATAAAGACTCATTACTGACAAATCAAATGAGTAAGGTGCTTGTGCCAAGAAACTTGGATGTTCTGGCAAATTAAAGTCTGACAACTCCCAGTTAACGAAACTAAGCAAATTGTCGTGACTAATTTGTACACCCTTAGGCTTACCAGTGGTACCTGATGTAAAGATAATGTAGTAGTTGTCATCACCTTCAACGAAGTTCTTCTCGTCAACTTCAAAATTGCCGTCTTCAACTTCGCTAGCCTTAAGAACCTTAACATCAGTTAAATCAACTTCTGGTAACGGATCAATTTCCAAAACTAGTGGTGACTTAGAAACGTCTTGAATCATCGTTAAACGTTCTGCATTAGAATAGCTAGCAATTGGAATATAAGCGTGACCTGACTTAACACAACCAAGAAAACTAGCAATCATTTCAAAAGTTTGTCCGCCCCAAATCATAATTGGAGCATGCTCTGGAATATCTAAGCTAGCAATTTTATGTGCCCACGCATTTGAACGCTTTTTAAGGTCACCATATGTATTAGTTTCACCGAGATAGTCGTAAACAACACGATCTGGTTCGTTTGCGGCGATCTCATCAATTTTCTTAATAACATCTTGAATCATGTGATAGCACCTACCTTAAAATTCATTATAAATGAAGTGAACAGATGTTAGTCCACTATATTCATATAAATAGATAAGAGCCATCAGGATTCCAAAATAAACAATTGTTTTCAAAACAAACATACCAATACGTTTGCCTCGAGAATCAACCTTCGTCTTTTTATTCATTTTTTCTCCCTTAGGTAATCTTACTTTTGCTTTTGCCCTATATTACTACAAATAGTGGCAACAAATGCACTAACAGCTTATATTTTAACAAATTTAAACTTTTTCTTAAATCTTCAGTTATTTGTTTCAAATTGCGAATGCGTTTTCTTTACTGTTGTCTCTTGCAATCCCGATAAGCAAAAAATAATGGAATAAAGATAATAATTGCCACAAAAATTAATGCAAAAATCATCAAACGCATTACATTTTGTGGTTTAGCCCACATCTCACTTTTCGCGGTTGCCAACAAAAATGCCGCAAATAATGCAATGATAACTACTTCGCCTAAACAAAAGACTAAATGCGTGCTTTGCCACAAATACAAATACGTTGTTGCTGGAAATAAGCAAAACCAGCCTGAAAAACGTAAAAGAAAAATCTCTCTTTTCCGGTAGTCAATCTTCATTTTTCTTTATTTGTTCCTTTCTTGATTAGTTACCAAACAATGCATTTATATTCATCGATAAAATACGGTCCATAACGACGATCTCTGGTCTAGCATAGATCTTTGACCCAGATTCAAATACACAAAGCAGTTGACCTTTATAAGCAGTAATTTGTTCTAAATACGGTGGCATGGTAATCACCAACTCCGCATTTTTTTCGTCCAGAGCATTCAAAGCTGAGGTGGGAAAAACATAAAGCTTTGAATCACCACTACCATAAGATTGACTCAAAAAGATCTTATTTTGATAAATAGCAATCCCCTGAATTTGCTTATCCATTGACGTTTCACCAGTTGGATCGGACCAGCGTAGCGTTCCTGTAACGGATTTAACTTCATTATTAGTAATCGAGCCGCGATTTTTACCGCTACGTGCAATTGTATAAGCTGCAACCTTGCCGCGACCATACATGTTAAAGAAGCCTACGAACAGTTGACCATCATAATAGGTTACAGTTGAGGCTTTTTCAACCGCTGGAATCGCAATTTGATACTTATATTTAATCGGTATTTGGCTACCGGCTTTGTAAGACTTTAATTCCGCCATCGAAAAAGCAGCTAGCGCCGATGACCTTCCCATTGATCCAGTTACCCAAATATTTTTAGCAACCGGATCATAAGCAATGCCACCTAAGTGCGGCCGCCCTGCTACTTGAATTGTCTTGAGATATTTACCAGTCTTTTTGTCCAAAACATAGACGACTGAAGCATGTTCGTGTTCCCCATCATAGGCGGTTAACAAAATATACTTACCAGCTATAGTAATCCCTTGCGGTGTCATCGCAGTAGCTGTATTTACCTTTTTAGTTTTAAAATCATAGCTTTTGGTCGCCAGCAGTCCTGGTAAAACAAAGTCTTTTCCATCCCACGTGCGTGGTGGAACGTAGTTAGATACCTTATTAATAAAGGAATATTTTTCACGCAATGCCTTTTGATAATTAGAGAAATTATGCCAAGCAGGACTAGTATTTGTCCCATCTTTAGCAAGTTTTTCCTTTGGCCGTTGCCGAATCATCTCCTGCTTCTGCCACCATTGGTAACCGAAATAGCCTCCTGTTCCAACTCCTGCTAAAAGAAGAAGCACTAAAAAGAAGCGCAAGATTCTTTTACCAAACTTCTTCAAAAGATTACTCCTTTCTCATTTTTGTTTTGCTATGCACCTAATTATAGCGAAAAATAATTATTTTTTTGCTTTTAGCCCTTTGCTATAAGCAATTTTTACTAAAAAGATAATTTTTTTGCAAATAAAGCACATTCGTCACACTTTTTTCACAAATTAAGGTTATACTATTAAGTGTAGTGAGGGAGAACAATTCCTCTACTACAACTCAACTTTTTTGTTTTTCATTCATACTCCTCCAAGTAAATAATGAAAATAAAAAGAATTGACTTACTCCAATTAGTCAATTTCATATCTATCCCTTTCGGCTCACGTGCGTTGCGTGAGCTTTTCTTATGTCTTAATTTCTTCTCAAGTAAATCTTTACCTTTTCATAATAATTTGAACATTTTTACTTCACATTTACCCAGTATTATATAAATCGTAGCAAGGTGGTAGAAACTTGCTACAATACTCCCACTTTTTTATTTCATTCATTCTTACTCCTCCAAAGTAGATGAAACTAATAAGGTCCGCAAAAACTTGCGGGCCTTTTCCTTTTTCAGCACTTTTTTCTGTATAATTAAGGTAGAAATGAGGTGCCGCTATGTTTTCACCATCAATCAAACATTTAATAGAAGAAAAATCTGGTTCATTTTTAATCCCTGCTAGCCGAATTGCCTTTGTCCAAGCAGACAATCCTCTTTATCATGCCTTTTTGATTTTGACTAAGGTTAAATATTCAAAAATTCCAGTTTTAGACAAAGAAAAACGAGTCGTTGGCCTGCTTAGTTTGGCAATGATTACGGACAAGATGCTGACGACTGATGAGATCTCCACTGCCCCTTTGGATAAATTAAAGGTCGAAGATGTAATGCAAACTAAGTTTGATAAAATAAACTTCATTGAAACTACCCTAGAAACGCAACTGCATCTGTTAATCAATAATGCTTTCTTGCCCGTTGTTGATGATCGCGGCGTGTTTCAGGGACTACTTACTAGACGCGAATGGATTAAGGCATTTAACTATGTAGTTCACACTTATGACAAACACTACGAAACAAAACGAATAAAATAACCTCCAAGCAGCCTTTAAGGCTGCTTTTTTTAACTCCAACATTTATTGAGCAAAAATGTGTCCAGACCAATAAAGAATGTTAGAATTAAGCGGTAGACAGATATGTTTGTATTTTTGGGAGGGCAATTATGAAAAATTTAAAACGTCAATGGAAGTTTATTGTCGTTTTGATTGCTGGTGCAGTTGGATTAATTAGCCAATTTGCATTGCATTCAAAGAGCCTCTTCTCAATCGGGAATCTTCAATTTCCAGTTCATGCCATCATTATTGATATCATTGGTATCTTGATGGCAATTTCTTTACTATTGGAAATTTTCCACGATTGGAAGACAGGCCGTTACGGCGTAGACATCCTGGCTGTTATCGCTGTTGTTTCTACCATATTGATTGGTGATGTATGGGCTGAATGGATGATTTTGGTAATGATGACCGGTGGTGAAACGCTGGAAGATTACGCAACTGGTCAAGCCAACAAGGAATTACGTGCCTTGCTTGATAAAACGCCACGTATCGCCAACAAGTTAGTTGACGGGAAGATCACCGAAGTTAAGGTTGATGACCTGCAGGTCGGTAATACTGTTTTGATCAAGCCAGGTCAACAAGTTCCTGTCGATGGTCAAATCGTTAAGGGCACTTCAAGCTTCGACCAATCTTCATTAACTGGTGAATCAGTTCCTGTGACCAAGAACCCTGGCGACGACTTAATGTCCGGTTCAGTGAACGGTGATGTGGCGGTAGAGATGAAGGTAACTAAGGCTGCTAAGGACTCAGAATATCAGTCTATTGTTGCGTTAGTTAAGTCTTCACAAGCTCAACCTGCTAAGTTCGTTAAGATGGCTGACCGGTATGCCATTCCATTTACTATCATTTCATTAATTATCGGTGGTGCTGCTTGGATCGTTTCTGGGGATGCAACAAGATTCGCGGAAGTTATGGTTGTTGCTTCTCCATGTCCACTGTTGATCGCTGCTCCTGTTGCTTTGGTATCAGGGATGAGCTCAATGTCAGCTCACCATATCATCGTTAAGTCAGGTCCAACACTTGAAAAGTTGGCCAAAGCTAAGACTTTTGCCTTCGATAAAACCGGTACCTTGACTGAAAACCAATTGATCGTTGACCAAGTGGTAGCTGCTGATGATTCAGTTGATCAAAAAGAATTACAAAGCTTAGCTGCTAGTGTTGAACAACAATCAAGCCACGTTATTGCCAGTTCCTTAGTTAAAGCTACTAATAAGGATTGGATTCATGCAGTTACTAACTTGAAAGAAACGACTGCTCAAGGGGTCGAAGGCGATGTTGACGGCAAGCACGTTAAGGTAGGTAAATTATCTTTCGTTGCTCCAGATGATGAAAAATTAGATGTTACTTCAACTGCCGTCTACATTTCAATCAACGGTAAATTCGCAGGTTATATTACCTTGAAAGACAAGATGCGTCCTGAAAGTCCTGAGACTATCGCTCGTCTTCGTCGTCAAGGTGCCGAGGACATCATGATGCTTACCGGTGACCACAAGCAAGTTGCTGAAAAAGTTGCTAAAGAAGCTGGTATTACTGATGTTCGCTCAGAACTTTTGCCATCACAAAAAATTCAAGCTATCAAAGATGTACCTAAGGATCTTCGTCCTGTCGTTATGACTGGTGATGGTGTTAACGACGCGCCTAGTTTAACTGCCGCAGATGTTGGTATTGCCATGGGGGCTAAAGGTGCTACTGCTGCCAGTGAAAGTGCCGATGCTGTTATCATGGTTAACGATATTTCTAAAGTTAACGATGCAGTCGCTATTTCTAAACACACAATGAAGGTTGCTAATATCGATGTTTTAACTGCAATTGGTGTCGTTATTATCATTGAATTGATTGCCTTCACTGGTGTTATCCCAGCCTTCTGGGGCGCTATTTTGCAAGAAGTAGTCGACATGATTACGATCAGCTTAGGTTTACTTGCTAAGACTAAGCCAAGTGATAAGCAATTTGGTTTGGAAGAAAAATAGACTAGATGTGAAGAAGCTCCAGAATCGATTTGGTTCTGGAGCTTTTTTATGCATTACTTGTATTTCAACAAAATCATAGTATAATCATGATCAACAAATGAGATTATGAATAAATAATTATAAATTATATTGGAAGGATGATTTGATGAACAATACGAAAAAATTTATTCGTTCACGGCGAATTTCTAGCATCCTTCCCTGGCTAGGTATTTTAGGTGTATTAATCCTAGTTTTCTCTCTTATCATGCATGGTTTTTTATTATTTTTTACGGAATTAGGATTTATTGCTAATTTTTATTATTTTATCGATGAATATAATTGGGTAGCAGATCGAATCATGTTTGATCGTGAATTACTAATAACCCATGCTCGAGATAAAATGGTCTATCTTGCCATGACTATTTCTACAGTACTTGCATTAATCAATACAGCTATTTTAGCCTATTTGAGACACCAGAGCTTTATCGCTTTTTGCATTGGTATCTGTTTCATTAGTGGTCTTTATTTTGCTAGTCGTCTTGCAGAAAATATCCTAGTTATTCTGCATATTGCATTTAACAATTGGAAAAGATTTTATATTTTAGTAGCTGCTATAACTATCATCTTGACTAGCTTTAGCATTGTGCTGCTCTGTCTAAACCTATTTGCTTACTTCATACTATTTGCACTTATTTGTACTGGCTACGTATTGACTTATCATATTTTAATTGAACTTTACAATCGAACTAAAGGAAATCTTGGTGGACACAAATACTTCATCGATTTACCCGATAAACGTTTTGATTCTAAATTTAAATATTAGATCTATTTGCATCTAAGTTAAAAAACTATTAAAATTATACTCAACTAAATAATTTTTAGTGGTTGGGTTTTTATCACAATAAAAACTTTCAAGATTCGCTTCTTTGGGTCAGGAAGCACTTGAAAGTTTTTTGTTTTTTTACAGAAGGGGAAAATATGCATTTTTTAGGACAACTTATCTTAATCCTCTTAACTACAGTTTTGCTGGGGCAATTATTCGCCCGCTTCAATATGCCTGCAGTTATTGGACAACTATTATCAGGAATTTTACTGGGACCAGCTATCTTAAATTGGGTTAAGCCAAATGATATCATCAGTCTATTCTCCGAGTTCGGGGTTATTCTGCTGATGTTCTTAGCTGGGCTTGAGAGCGATCTAGATTTATTAAAAAAATACTTCAAGCTAAGCTTTACTGTCGCCACAGTCGGCGTTATCCTCCCCGTTGTTTTCATGGGCTTAGCCAGTTACTTCTTTGGCATGCGCCCTCTTGAAGCACTCTTTATCGGGATTGTCTTTGCAGCAACTAGCGTTTCTATCTCCGTTGTGGTGCTGCAAGAAGCACACCAACTACACACCCGTGCCGGCACAGCCATTTTAGGTGCTGCCGTAGTTGACGATATCTTAGCCGTGGTTGTTCTGAGTCTATTCACTACATTCAGTCATGAAGGTGGCAAGAGCGGCTTAACTAATAACTTTTTGCTTAATATCTTGATTGAAGTAGTTTACTTCGTAGTTGTTTGGCTGATTTTTAAATTTGTTGCGCCATACTTTATGAAAGCTTCTGAAAAAATCGACGTTGACTATTCCGTTGTTATCGGTTCATTGGTTTTAGCCTTAACCATGGCTTGGGCCGCTGATTTTGTTGGTCTTTCAGCTGTTGTTGGTGCATTTTTCGGTGGTTTAGCAATTCGTCAAACACCACAATACAAAGAAGTTCACTCTTCTGTTTCCGCAATCGGCTACTCTGTCTTCATCCCCGTCTTCTTCGCTGATATCGGTCTTTCAATGACTTTTGCCAGCTTTTTCAAGGATATCTGGTTCATTATCGTTATGACCGTTTTAGCTATTTTATCAAAATTCTGGGCCGGAAAATACTCCAGCGAAATCTTTGGCTTCAATAAGAATGAAGGCAATATCGTCGGTGCTGGAATGGTATCACGTGGTGAAGTTGCACTGATTGTAGCGCAAATCGGAATTAACCACCATCTCTTCCCTGAGGATATTTATTCAAGTCTGATCCTAGTAATTATCGTTACAACAGTTATTTCACCATTTATTTTGAATTACTTTATTAAAAAGAGTCAAAATAGTACGGAATTTATGTAGAAAAAGTCTAGCATTCGCTAGATTTTTTAATAGTTTAATTTTACAAGTGGCTTATCATAGACGCAATTGTGTCTACATGGTAAAATCAATAGTGAGAGGTGAGAAATATGTTACAAACTCCAAACAATATTAGAGCTGTTACCGCTCGTGACCTGCGCAATAATTTTAAGAAAATTGCTGATGATATTAATGACTATGATACTACCGTTATAGTAGCTCGTCCCAAAGATAAAAATGTTGTGATTATTTCTCAAAAAGAATATGATTCATGGCAAGAAACTTCATATCTTCTAGGAACTAAAGCTAACCGCGATGCATTAGCTGAAGCTAAACAATCATTTGAAAACCAAGATCAACGAAATAAAGTTTTAACCCCAGAAGAATTCGAGGCTTTAACTAAAGATGACGAAGCTTAACGTTAATTTTAACTACAATGCCTGGAATGAATATCTTGAATGGAAAAAAGAGGATAAGAAGACTTCCCAAAAGATTGATAATTTTATTAAAGAATGCCAACGCCATCCTTTTACTGGGAAAGGAAAACCTGAGCCGCTAAAAGCGAATTTAAGTGGTGCATGGTCTCGACAAATTAATCATAAAGATCGCATGGTTTATTCAGTTACCGCAACAGAATTACAAATATGGCAGTTAAAATACCATTATTCCAAATGAAAAAGCTCTTTCGAGCTTTTTTGTTTAACCCAATTTTCCTAAATCGATCACTTGGTCATACTTCTGCAACTCATTTGATTCATAGTGGTGAATTACTTCAATAAAGGTAAGGTTTGAGTTTAACAAGTAATTATGGATTTGGTCTGATGTCTTCTTATCAAGGGATGCATTAATTTCATCTAGTAGCAAAATCGATCTATCGGCCAAAATTGCCCGTGCTAGTTCGATTCTAGCTAGCTGTCCCTCAGACAATTGATCCGCATTATCACCCAAGGAATAGTCCCAGCCCTTTTCAGCAATAATTTGATCCAAGCCTAACTTTTGGCACACCTCGCTCACCTTTTCCCGGGAAATATTTGCACCTAAAGTGAGATTAAACCACAAGGTATCGGCAAAAATTACTGGGGACTGGCTAGCATAAGCGAATAAATCTGTAAACGAGCCTGGCTTTTGCTTTTTGTCGTTAAGCAATATTTCCTTGGCATGACCATGCTTTCCGGTTAATAGGAATTGTAATAACGTTGATTTACCTACACCAGATGGTCCAATAACTGCAACTTTTTGACCTTTTACAACTGCAAAGTTAATTTGATTAGCTAATTCTTTACCTTTTCTAGTAAGATCAAGATCTTCTACTTGAATTTTTGCAAAATTATAATTGGTCTCTTTCTTTTCAACCTTGCCCTTGGCAATATATTTTTCTGCCTTAGCGACAATTTTCTTAGTTGTTGATAATTTGTTTCGATCTTCTAAAATAGTCAAAATTGGATTAAGAAATGAATTTGACAGTTGAACGATTGCAAATAAGGCACCTAAAGTAGTTTGACCCTTAACCACCATGTAAATTCCCACTAAGAATGGGGTTAAGAACGTAAATAAACTAGCAATCAAGTTAATCCAAGAACTAGTATCTAGATTGAGTAAGTTCATTTTACGCAAAGCATCTTCTAATTGATTGATCAAAACTTGATTTTTCTTAACCGCATTATCGCGCTTGTTGTATAAATTTAATGTTGTGCTACCAGCCAGAAAGTTTTTAATATGACTAACATATTTATCATTAGCAGTTGTCCAATTTTCTGCTGTAGTTTGAATCTTCTTTTGAAATAAATTAGAAACCAGCATCGGCAAACATGAACCGATTAAAAATAATAATGTAACTAACCAATTAACATATAAAGCATACCCTAGCGCAAAGACAATCATATAGGCCTGCATCATTATTTCAATTTCGGCATCAAAACGATTAGTTTCCAGCAGTTTAAAATCTGTAGTTAAAAAGCCTAAGCTAGCAGTATTTTCTTCGCTAGTCTGACCCAGCATCCCCTTTAAAATGCCAGCTCGCAGCGTCGTATTAGTCTCTTGAATAGCACTTGTTTTTAACCGATTGAAAATCAGCGAAGCAATAAAAGTCGCAATAAACGCCCCAATAACAATAACTAGAAATTGTGCTAAATCGCCAAACCTTCTTTGCGTACCAACATTGGTCAATGTCTGTACCATATATGCAAAAATGATTTGTTGTGTACTAGCAATCAAGCCTAAAATAGTTAACATAATGAATTTTGCATGTGAAGAATATTTGTAAATCATTTTTTGTCCTCCTGTATTTTACTTGAGGCTAGTATCGCAGGATAATGACGTAAAATGCAGAAAATTTGCAGATCTGCAAATTTAAGCTGGTTAAAACTAAGTAAAAATCGAGAGGAGGATTTATTATGTTGCCGTTTGGGGCTTCAATGAAGCAAGATCTATTTTACCTACATATAAATGGCTAAATAATGATGGATTTAGCCAAGAACAAATCAAGTTTTTCAAAAAGTTTATGCATTCCAATGCTCACTTAATTTTCAAATATGCAAAGCAACATAAGCCAGATCTTCTTGATTAAAAGCATTAAAAAAGCGCAATCTACAAAATTGCGCTTTTTTATCATTCCTAATTTACTGTGATATTTCCATTTGAAGTATCAATCTCTAGCACATTATCCCCGACGTCATTTTGGCTATACGTGTCGCCTTCATCTTGTCCATTCACTGTAATTCGTCCGTTAGATGTATCAAGGTCATATCCTTGAGCCACACTATTTCTAACCACAACACTACCATTTGACGTGTCGATTTTACCTTGCTTAAGAGCAAGATCTTTCACTGTTACATTACCGTTTGAACTGTCAATTGTCACTTTATCAAGCTTCTTTTTAGGTATTTCAATTGTAATCGTAGGTACAATCGAATTCTTCTTAAACAAATCAAAAATATTTGCATTAATATTTACAGATCCATTATTACGTTCAACCTTTAAAACACTATTTTCAACTTTAACTGCCGGTACCATTTTTTCTCTACCGTTATAGATTACACGATAACTGTCACCTTTTTGAATCTTAATATTTGCGTTAGCAACATTTACATCGATTTGATTAAACTGTTGATGTGTCAGCTCTTTTTGGACGATCGGACCTGCATTACCTTTTCTAAACATTAAACTCGCTCCAATTACTAAAGCCAAAATTACTACTAATATAGATACTTTCAAAACTCTTTTACCTTTCATTTTTTCCTCCAAGTACTTGATGTATTTTGATTATCGCAAGATAATAAGCCTAAATCTAACATATTTGCAGATCTGCAAATCGAGGTATAAAATTATGTTCAAATATGGTTCAGTTTACAAACAATTGCGCAAAGATCAAGAAATCACTCAAACTGAAGCCTGCAAGGGTATTTGTTCAATCTCCAAGTTATCACGCTGGGAAAACAATCAGGTAGAAGTTGAGTTTAGCACTGCCATTGCATTACTCAGGCGCATCAACATTACGCTTAACGAATTCACGCATTACGCTGCAATGAAAACAGAATTTACATTGCCAGACGACATTATAACGGCCATTAAAGACAATGATACAAAGGTACTCGAAAAATTTGTTCAGGAGCAGCTAAATCATTATCACGCCACCAAAAATATTCTCGAACTCAAAAACATCATTCTTGTCTGCAATCAATTATTTCTCATGACTGGTAAAAACTATCTAACACCTGCAGACATTAATCGAATCGGTTCATACCTGCTTCACAACACCGTTTGGTCTAAATACAATATCTTGCTCTTTGCTAACTCACCGTTTTTGCTAAATTCTAAAATCGGCTATCAAATTGCTCTGCGAATTATTCACAACTTTCATCCTACAGAAAGTTTGAACGAAAACACCACCATTTTCATAGGCGGTTTATCTGATACAGTTATTGCCTTAGTTTTCAAAAAGAAGCTAGATTACGCTCAAAAAATTCTTAATGAATTAAAAAAGATAGAACTTCCCTTCTATCTCATGTTCTTTAGTTTAACATTGACCCTTTTACAAAAAATTATCGACTACTGTCATACTCTCGACGCACAGCCTGTATTGGCAATGATTGATACCATAGTTCAGTTGAATTGCATGGAAGTTGCTCAAAAATGGCTTGAAATTTTTAAAGACGTACAACAAATCTGGCCAGAAAAAGAAAATTAAAAACCGTAAAAGTAATTTACTTTCACGGCTTTTGACATGGTATTCATTATGCAAGCTTACAAATTTTTAGCTTTTAATTAATCCTTTACAACGTCTTTGATGTTCAACCATTGACTCTTGTTGATCTTGACGATCTTCTTGCCAGCAGCTTTCTTAACATCCTTAACGGTGTAAGTTGAACCCATTGAAACCTTTTGGCTAGTCTTGTGACCTTGTGCGTCCAAAACATTAACTTTTTGGTTCTTAGTGTCCTTTACAGTAACAAAGATCTTGTCACCCTTTTTAATTGCAGGATAAGTTGGCATAGTTTCGGCAACACCTAACTTTGGAGCAGGAAAACTAGCTGCTTGACTAACTGAAGCACCAACACCCATTAAACTCATTGAAGCAACTGCGATTGAAACAACTTTAACTAAATTCTTTGAAACTAACATAATGAATACCTCTAATTTATATATCACTTAACTTGTTGGAACTTTTTGTTCCCTTATTCCTTGCATCTTTATTGTATAACATATGTTATTAATTGCAAGGGATAATTCAAAGTTTTTCAAAAATAATTCAGTCGTCTGAAAGTGTTGCTATAATAACGATGGCGGGGATTTTTTGTCCAAAAGCATTAAAAAAGTGTCTGAGAAACCGTTCTTTCCCAAACACTTTTTTAAGCAGCTGCTACTTCGTTTGAATTTTGAGTCACTTTTCTAGTTTTTAAACTGACAAAAATCGCTACAATTAATGTTATTACCTGGATTACTAATAATGTAACCAAAGCAACAGTAACATTGAATGAACCAGAAATTGTGGTTAATACTGTTGTCATAATTGGAGCAACAGCCATTAAGATTGTATTTAATAATCCAACAGTTGAAGCCAAGATTTTATGATCAACTGATGTTACTAGCCATTGCTCCATTTTAATTGAAGCAACTCCTGCAATAGCTGCCAAGAAAAACATTGTTATCATAATTACGTAAGTATTTCCTAGGAAAATGCTTGTTGTAGTAACAATACTTAAACTGGCAGAAATAATTACTAAACTAAAAACTGTTAATTTTTTGAATAATTGTGGTCCAAACATTGAACCCAATGCAAAGCCTGCGCCAGTAATCACACCAAACAAAGCAATAGTAAAGCTATAAGTGCCGATTAGCATAGTTGAACGATGAGCTGCAAGTACAATTGTTGTCAATGGAGTAATGGTATCTAAAGCTCCATTTAATAATGCGATTACTAATACCACAGTCAATAATCCTGATTGTTTCTTCACTTGGGTCAATGAAGTTTTCATTGTTTGGAAAAAGTTTTGATCATTAACTTCCTGTTTTTCAAGTGGCTTCTGATCCTTCTGATGTTTTAAGCCAACACTGGCAAATAACAAACCTGCTAACAAGAAAGTACCTGCATTAACAAAGGCTAAAGTTGAGTATGACATTACTAGCAAAAGTGCTGAACCAATGAATTGAGCACCCATACTAATAATTTGATTTACGCCGCCATTAAAGCCTACTGCATTCCCGTATTCTTTTTTACCAACAATATCAACAATTAATGGTGCAACCAAGCCACCTGAATATGAACCAATAGTATCTGATAAGAAATTCACAACAACGATGATTAAAACCAAATTCCACTGTGACATTTTAGTGATAAACAATAATCCTACTAAACCATATAAGATGAATCGGACAAATGCTGCTAAAAAGATATTGCGAAACTTTTTCTTAGTCTTATCAGCAAGGTAACCACCAAAGATCTCGAATAATTTTGGAACTGATTCAGAAATTGCAATTAATGAAAGTGCTAATGAGTAGTTTTGTAATTTGCTAGCATAAGTCATGAAAGCCAAGTAGAAAAGAATATCGCCTGCGCCTGAAAGAAAACTAGCTACTGAAAATCTTCTAAAGTCTGCGTTTTTAAGAAATACGTTCATAAATCTTACCCCTTTTTCTTTGTTTCGTTTGTTGTTGAAATTATAATAAAGTGAAAAAGAAATTGATTTTAAAAAATGGCGTATTCGACATTCGGAGGATAAACCTATGACAATTGGTGAATTACTCAAAGAAAAAAGACTAGCAGAAAACAAAACTCAAAAAGCATGGGTTGGTCATATTATCAGTACTTCTTATTATGCTAAAGTTGAAAAGAATATTCATAGAATTACAGCAGAGGATTTATTAGCCATTCTTAAACATAATGATCTTTCAATTACTGACTTTTTCGAAGAATTAGCAGACAAAAAGGATGAACTAAAAGCACAAGTAAACTCGCTAAATAAAACAGTAATTGATGCTGTTTATCATTCTGATATTTCCAAAGTTAATGAAGTCATTCAAATTATTAAAAAAATGGATCTACCGACTAAGCAAAAACAAGAACTTGTCTTAATCAATAAGGGGTTTATCGAAACTATCAAAAATGATCTAAGTGACAATTATCATCCAGATAAAAACATCGTTCAACAACTAAAAGATAAAATTTTTAGTATTCCTAATTTTAATAGATTCAAACTTGAACTCTATACTAATTTCATGCAATTTTATGATTATACAACTAATATTATGATCACCAAACAAGTGATCCATAAAATAGATCAGTTTAAGAGCGATAAAGAGTTATTAGCAATCGCTGGTATTCTATTCAATCTCCTTTCACAATTAGTCGAAGAACATCATTATCAAGAAACTGCACCATTTATAGCAGCTAGTGAGCATTTACCCTTTTTACCAGACTTATACTTTCCTCAAACCGGAATCTCATTGCTAAAATACATTATTAGTTATCATTTTAATAAAAAACCAGCAGATTTAGCTAAAGCTGAGATGATCGCACAAACTTATCAAATTACTGGTCTAGAAGATTTTTGTAAAGGTGCGCAAGAAATTATTAATGAAGTTAAAGAGGACTAGCTTTAAGCTAATCCTCTTGTTTCAATCTCTAAATAAAACCTAACGCGTTATAGCACATGTGCACCAAAATTGAATAGCGCAAATCCTTGGTTGACATATAGACCCAAGCTAAAACCATGCCTAAGACCCAATATACTAAGATATACTTACTTAATGCCGGATCATGCATATAGCCAAATAAAAATCCGCTTGCAACAATACCTAGCCACTTATTTCTAGTATTTTTCTTAGTGAAAAAGATATTGAAAAACATCCCTCTAAAGATATGTTCCTCACAAAATGGCGCGATGAAAACTACTAGGATCCTAAATAAACCTGCATTGTATTCCGCTATTTTATTCAAGCTTTCCTGGTTCTTTGAAACGCCGCCACCAACTAGATTAAGCATCACAATCGAACCTACTACAATCAGTACAAAACCGATCATCGCTATTCCGATTCTGCGCCAGTCCCAGTGTGGTGTTTCATCAAAGCCCCAATCATTTTCTTCTTTTAATTGCCTGCGATAAATATAGGAAATTGCAAACAAAACTATTACCGTAGCAAGCGCCGTAACGAAGACGCGATATTGCCCCAAATCAAATCGCTGAGGTCTAAAGTAAAGTACTTCTAATTCAGAATACATTACCAAAGCCAACACAGCCCCTGCAATATTTCCCAGGTAATGTCCAAATCTCTTCATTTTTCATTCACACCTTGATTCTTTCAACTAGTAATCATTGTTTCTATTATAATGTAAATAAGAAAAAATACCTAAGGAGGAGTATCTATCTATGCTTAATCAGATCATCGCTTTTTTGGGGAGACGCGGTGAGTTCTTCTACATTTCAGTCTTTATGTTACTGATATTTTTTGTCTTTTTAATCTCTTGGCTTATCGAACCAAGACGTTTGATTAATGGCGTTTTGTTTACTATCTTTATAGTCTCAATGCTCTCTTGGATCACCGTTATGGTACACAAAAGTACGAGTCACGGCTTGCAACGTGCCTATGACCTACTAGTTCTAGCTGCATTATTTGGCGTTGCATTGCTATTAATTTTTGCTTGGATCTTTCTGTTTTGGAACGCCTATTTCGTTTGGAAATATGAAAGCCATACCCTACCTAATTTACTCACTTTGATTTCTGGATTTTTGGCTTTAATTATTAGTATCATCGTGATTTTAGGACCTGGTAAATATTTGCCACGCTGGCTCAGCATAGCCCTAGCTTCAATTCCAGCGATTGCAATCTACCTAGGATTGGTACTCTACAATTTTTTACTAAATTTGCTCCTATACCAAATCTATCCTCGCACTTATCATCAAGACTATTTGATTGTTTTGGGAGCTGGCTTGATCAATGGCGACCAAGTATCAAAACTGCTTGCGGCTAGAATTAATCGGGCAATTCAATACTCTAACCGCCAGTATCAAAAGGGCCGCAAGCGCCCTATCCTGATCATGTCAGGTGGTCAAGGCGCTGACGAAAAAATCTCTGAAGCACTCGCTATGTCTCGTTTTGCACAACGGCGTGGCGTTAGTGTTGACCGTATCTTATTAGAAGATCAATCGAAAAACACATACGAAAACATGCTCTTTTCTAAGCGTATTGCCACAAAAGATTTTGGTAATTCCCACTTCAAGGCACGCTTCTTTAGCAATAATTACCATATTTTTAGAGCTGCTCTCTTGGCTAAGGAAGTTGGTTTAAAAGCCAATGGTGTCGGTGCTTACACCAGATTCTACTACTTGCCTAACGCAATTATCCGCGAATTTGCCGGTGTGTTTGTCATGCATAAACGCCGTCATTTCGTTATCATGGGATTAATCGTTTTATTCTTTATCCTGCAAGCTATCTTAGTCATGACAGGATTAGAAAGATTTACTGTAATTTAGAAAAGAGGGATGCAATGCTTCAACTAAAGCATATTTTTAAGTCATATAAGGTGGGGGACAACATCACCCACGCTTTAGACGACGTTACAATCTCGTTCCGTGATCAGGAATTCGTCGCTATCTTAGGTCCGAGTGGTTCTGGAAAAACTACCATGTTAAACGTAATTGGCGGACTTGACCGTTACAACCAAGGTGACTTGATCATCAACGGCAAATCTACCAAGAATTTTAAAGAGACCGACTGGGATGCTTACCGCAACAATACCGTTGGTTTTGTTTTTCAAAATTATAATCTAATCCCCCACTTGTCGATCATCGCCAATGTGGAACTAGGGATGAATTTGTCTGGTGTGCCTAAAAAACAGCGCCATGAAAAAGCAATTGCGGCGTTAATAGAAGTGGGATTGAAAGACCATCTAAATAAACGTCCTAACCAGTTGTCTGGCGGTCAGATGCAACGAGTAGCGATTGCTCGAGCAATTGCCAACGACCCTGATATTCTACTTTGTGATGAACCAACTGGTGCACTTGATACTGAGACTTCTGTCCAAATTATGAAGTTGATCAAAAAACTATCTAAAGATCGACTCGTTATTATGGTGACTCACAATCCTGAATTAGCTAAAGAATACGCCACAAGAATCGTTAATTTCCAAGACGGTAAGATTCGTCATGATTCTGATCCTTTTAGCCCTAATAAGGAAGAAGACAAATTTAACCTCAAGCGTACCAAGATGTCTTACTGGAACGCCATCAAGTTGAGTTTCACCAATATTATGACAAAAAAAGGTCGAACTCTGCTAACTGCTTTTGCTTCAAGCATCGGGATTATCTCAATTGCCGTAGTTTTAGCTATCTCTAATGGTTTTCAAAAGCAAATCAATACCACAATGAGCAAAGCTTTAGCAAAATATCCGATTTCTATTTCACAGACCGCAACTGACATTACTTCAGCTAATGCACGTAAAGAATCGGATAAAAATGTCAAAAACCGCGGCTATGTAACGGCAGAACAAGACCAAAGCGAACAGGCCCAACACGTTAATAAAATTAGCACAAAGTATGTTAACTACATCAAGAAGATCAATCCTAATTATGCCAATAACGTGTCTTACCAACGCGGCGTAAGCTTGAATTTATTAGCTAAAAACAAGGGAAAAATTGAACGCGTGCAATTTTCAAATACGGATCCTGATCAGACTAATTCTGTTCTAGCTGCTAGATCCCAAGCGATGAGTTCAATGGGACTGGGTTCAAGTGTCTTTCCCACTACTTTAAATAAAGAGAAAGGCTCATTTTTGAAGCAAAATTATCAATTGCTCTCAGGCACTTGGCCTACTAAGGCAACCGACTTGGTTTTAGTTACTGACAATAAAAATACTGTTAACATCAATGCCTTAAAAAATCTTGGTTTCGATTTAAAGAATAAGGAACACGTCAAATTCGGCCAATTAGTAAATAAGCAATTTCGTGTAGTTGCCAACAATGATTACTATCAGCAATTGCAAACTGGCATGTTTATTCCTAAAAAGGTAAATAACGCCATGTATAACGGTGCTCAAACCAAGCTAAAGATTGCTGGTGTCATTCGTCCTAAAAACGAAGATTCAATGGCCTTGTTATCAACTGGAATTGCTTATAGCGATCAACTTTCACAACGCGTGATTAATGAAAATAAAAACTCTGCAATTGTAAAGGCACAAAAGAAGAGTAACCATAGCGTATTAACTAACCAAAAACTAAATGCCAATGAAAAGAAAGCTACAATGCAGACTCTTGGCGGTACCAGCATCCCTACTGGCATCATGATTTATCCCAACAATTTTGATGATAAAGATAAAGTACTTGATTATCTTGACAAATGGAACAAGGGGAAGAAAAAATCAGACAAGATTCTCTATACTGACATGTCAAACGCTGTTACCACAATGACTGGCGGCCTCTTAAGCGGGATAACGACCATCCTTGTCGCATTTGCTGGTATTTCATTAATCACATCTATGATTATGATTGGTATTTTAACTTATACCTCAGTACTTGAGCGAACTAAGGAAATCGGGGTACTCAAGGCATTAGGTGCCCGTAAAAAAGACATTACTCGTGTCTTTGATGCCGAAACCTTCATCCTAGGTGTTTTCTCTGGTGTATTAGGCATTCTGATTGCTTACCTACTAACATTCCCAATTAACAGTATCATTTACAAGATTACTGATCTGGCAAATGTAGCCCAACTAGATCCTACTGCTGCTATTGTTTTGATCATTATTTCAACTATCCTCACCCTCTTAGGTGGTCATATTCCAGCACGAATGGCTGCAAAGAAAGATGCTGCAATTGCATTGCGGAGTGAATGAATTTAATAAAGAATTTGTTACGTTGTTCACAATAACCTAAATTTTTAGCAAAATATGTGGTATCTTAGCTTTAGCAAAAACAAGTAAGAAAGGAACTTTTTTCACCATGACTGTTAAAAAATTAGAAAATAACAGCGATGTTAATGTAGTGGCAGAAGAAAGCAAAGTTTTAACTAATTTACTGAATGAATCAACTAAGCAAGTAATCGGTCAAGCAGCTTTCGATAAGATCCAAAACTTAATTAAAATCTCTGCCGCCAAAGATTATCAAGAACTTGAAAAGCAAATTGCTAGTCTTAACAATCGCGAAATGATTGTTGTTGCACGTTATTTTGCTACTCTCCCACTCTTGATCAACATTTCAGAGGATGTAGAACTAGCAAGTAAAGTTAATGTGCTTAACAATACTCATCAAGATTATCTAGGTAAATTGAGTGACACAATTGACATTGTAGCCCAAAAGAAAAATGCCGAAGAAATCCTTGAACATGTAAATGTAGTACCCGTTTTAACTGCCCATCCTACTCAAGTACAAAGAAAAACCATTTTGGAATTAACCGATCAAATTCATCAACTTTTGCGCAATTATCGTGATGTGAAGAATGGCACAATTGATCGCGATGAATGGACTGAACAAATGCGGGCTTGCATTGAAATTTTGATGCAAACTGACATTATTCGTGGTCACAAATTAAAGGTAGCTAATGAAATTACCAATGTTTTGGCTTACTACCCTAAGGCTTTAATCCCTGCAATCACCAAATTTACTAGTCGTTACAAGGAATTAGCTAAAAAACACGGGCTAAACGCTAGTCATGCTACGCCAATTACCATGGGAATGTGGATCGGCGGCGACCGTGACGGTAACCCTTATGTAACGGCTGATACGCTAGAACTAAGCGCTACTTTGCAAAGCCAAGTAATCTTTGAATATTACATTAAGCAAATCAATAAGCTTTATAGAGCCATTTCCATGTCTACTTCTTATATGGAGCCATCTGACGATGTAATGCACCTATCTGAGCTTTCTAATGATGATTCACCATTCAGAACTAACGAGCCATATAGACGAGCATTCTACTATATTCAAAGCCGTTTAGTGCACACTGAACAAAAATTACTGAATATTACTAACAAGAACACTTTCTTAAAGAAACGTGACCTCCAAAATCTTGATAAAATCCCTTGTTATCAAAATGCTCAAGAATTTAAAGCCGACTTAGAAATCATCAAAAATTCACTTGAAGAAGACCATGATCACGCCGTAGTAGACAGCTACTTTACTCAAATTCTTGAGGCTATCAACATCTTCGGCTTCCATCTAGCTACAATTGATATGCGTCAAGATTCTAGCGTTAACGAGGCCTGTGTCGCTGAGCTACTTAAGAGTGCTGGAATTTGTGACAATTATAGCGATTTAAGCGAAGACAAAAAGATCAAGCTTTTACTCAACGAATTGAACAATGATCCACGTAACTTACACGCCAATAACAAACCCAAGTCTGAGTTACTACAAAAAGAATTAAAGATCTACAAGACTGCTCGTCAATTGAAAGACCGTTTGGGTGAAGACGTCATCAAGCAACATATTATTTCTCACACTGAGAGTGTTTCAGACATGCTAGAACAAGCAATCATGTTAAAGGAATACGATTTACTTGATAATCAAAAAGCCCGAATTCAAGTGGTACCACTATTTGAAACGGTTGAAGACTTGAATAATGCCCGGGAAATAATCAAGGAATTCTTAAGCTTTGATATCGTCAAGAAGTGGCTTGTTTCTCAAAATAATTATCAAGAAGTTATGCTAGGCTACTCAGATTCTAATAAGGACGGTGGCTACTTAGCTTCATGCTGGAACCTTTATAAAGCTCAAAAGGATCTAACTAAGATCGGTGAAGAAATGGGTATCAAGATTACCTTTATGCATGGCCGTGGCGGTACCGTTGGTCGTGGTGGTGGTCCATCATACGAAGCAATTACAGCACAGCCATTCAAGTCAATTAACGATCGGATGCGGATGACTGAGCAAGGTGAAATTATCCAAAACAAGTATGGTAATAAAGACACCGCCTACTACAACCTAGAAATGTTAGCTTCAGCAACAATCGATCGAATGGCTTCTAAACAAATCGTTAGCGAAGATCATGTCGCAGATTTCCGTTCTTCAATGGATCAAATCGTAGCTAAAAGCAACGAAGTTTACCGGAAACTAGTATTTGAGAATCCTAACTTCCTTAAGTACTTCTTCCAAGCAACTCCAATCAAAGAAATCTCTGGTCTTAACGTAGGTTCACGTCCAGCTTCAAGAAAGAAACTCACTGACTTTTCTGGCTTAAGAGCCATCCCTTGGGTTTTCTCTTGGTCACAAAGCCGTGTAATGTTCCCTGGTTGGTATGGCGTAGGTTCTGGTTTCAAGTCATTTATCGATGCCGATCCAGCCAACTTGAAGGAATTACAAAATATGTACCAAGGTTGGCCATTCTTCCACTCCCTGCTTTCCAATGTTGATATGGTTTTATCTAAATCAAATATGAGAATTGCCAAGCAGTATGCGGATCTTTGCGAAGATGAACAAGTTAAATCAGTCTTTGATATCATCAATCAAGAATGGGAACTAACTAAGAAAGTCATCCTACAAATTGAAGGTCATGATGAATTAATCGAAGATGCACCTACTCTTAAGAAGAGTCTGGAATACAGAATGCCTTACTTCAACATTTTGAACTACATCCAATTAGAAATGATCAAGCGTGATCGTGAAGATGAGATTCAAGGTGTTTACCAAAGTATTATTCCAATTACTATCAACGGTGTGGCTTCCGGTTTACGTAATTCAGGATAAAAAACACATAAAATTCAGCTAAAAAAGGCTCCTCATTGCCTGTTTTATCAAGCATTTGAGGAGCTTTTTTTAATTTATTAAACTTTTTAGTTACGCCTTTTTCATAACTAAGTTAAGTGGCGTTACAATTACTGGAACGACAATGGCTGTAAAAATTGCTTCTACTAAACCGTTCATGCCCAGTGCCATAATTAAAATTAAAATCAATGGCGTACCTGAACTGTAATTTCCTAGGTAATGAGTTAAGCTTGCTGGATCATGCATGAAGAAAATACTCGTCAGCAAAATAACCATCACGGTATTAGTTAACGAAGTGACTGCTCCACTTATGATATAACCCAATTTCGCATATTTAGTCTTACTCATACCCTTCGCAATAATTCCCGGGAAATAGCCAGCCAAAATACTTGGTACCAATGAAATTACCGGATTTTGGAACAACATTAAGCTGACCATATCGCCAGGTTGAGTATATGCAACAATCAATCTGGTAATACCCCAGAATAAGCCAAAGCCTAGACCCGCCTTTTGTCCCATTAACGTGCCATAGACGGCAATTGTCATTGGAATAGTAGTTACAGCTGGCAAAGCCGGGATAATTCTTACATAGCCAACATTTGGCACAAAAGTCTGTACAATCAATAAAGCAGCAAAGACAGCAGTAATTGCTAATCTTTTAGTTTCTTCTCTTCTCATATATTTCTCCAACTTAATTCTTTAGACTCAATTAAACCATAATTAAGATTTTTTCTCAGCAAAAAAGTTTATTATACAATATCTAGGTATATTTTATCTAATATGACAAGATATTGTATTTTTTATTATTTTTTTACTTAATTATGCATTATCCTTACTCTCTCTAATGCATAATCGTGTTCTATACCAATTAAGAATCCCTTTATATCAATACTTTATGTTGTATGTCAATTTTGACATAGCCACTAAATATTGTTAATCTCGTTTTGTGTTAAAAATCATTTGATGGAGAGAGGATCAATTTTATGAATAAAAAAGTCAAAAAATTACTATCTATTGGTGTGCTTGCATTGAGTTTAGGTGCAATTTTAACCGCCTGCTCTGGTAAAAAACAGGGTGCAAGCAATAATAAATCAAGCGATGCCAAGCACTCTATTGCATTAATTACTGACGGTAATGGTGTAAATGATAACTCTTTTAACCAATCTGCTTGGGAAGGATTTCAAAGTTATGGCAAAGAGCACAACTTGAGCCGCGGTCGAAACGGTTATCAATATTTTCAATCAAGTAGTGCTGCTGATTTCACTCCTAATTTTGATCAGGCAGCTAAAGCTGGTTATCAAACTATCTTTGGCGTTGGTTACAGTTTAAAAGATGCCGTAGCTTCTGCCGCCAAACGCTATCCTAAAAAGAATTTTGCCATTATTGACGATGTAATCAAGGGACAAAAGAATGTTGTCTCAGCTAATTTCAAGAGTGAACAAGCTTCCTACTTAGCTGGTGTCGTAGCTGCTAAAGAAACCAAAACCAACACGGTTGGCTTCATCGGCGGTGCTCATGGCGATATTGTCGACCTTTTTGATGCCGGATTTACTCAAGGTGTTAAAGATCAAGCCAAAAAAATGCACAAAAAAGTTACTATCTTAAACCAATATATTGGCAACTTTACTAGTTCAGACAAGGCCAAATCAATTGCTCAATCAATGTACACCAAAAAAGCCGACATCATCTTCCATGCTGCTGGTGGTGCTGGTGATGGTCTTTTCCAAGAAGCTAAAGCCATTAATCAAACTAGACCAGCTAAAGATAAAGTGTGGGTAATCGGAGTTGATGTCGATCAATCTCATCTCGGTAACTACACTGCTAAAGGCGGACAAAAATCTAATTTTGTTTTGACATCAGTAATAACTGGAGTAAATGTTGCTGTTAAAGATATCGCCAATAGAGCTTATAATAATAAATTCCCTGGTGGTAAAAATTTAGTTTATGGGCTTAAAAACAATGGTGTTTCTATTGAACGAGGACAGATTTCAGCTTCAACTTGGAAAGATGCCCAAATTGCTAGAGCTAATATCCTAAAAGGCAAAATTAAGGTTGCCATTCATCCTAACAATAAATAAAAGCATACTAGTATAGTTTGCTTTTTATAATTACAATCAATTATTTTTTTGCCTGATCAATATTTTTATTGACAAAATACGTATTAATTAATAAACTTATTTATAAATTGTTCGGTATTAATATTGTGGAGGACAGAAATAATGAACGTAAAGTTCAAGAAAATTTTATCATTTGGTGTCGTTTTAGCATCAGTTGGCTTGATTCTAACTGCTTGTTCGGGTAAAAAGTCTGGTCAATCAGCCAACAAAGATACTAAACATGGCATTGCCCTAATCACAGATGAAAATGGTGTTGATGATCATTCATTTAACCAAGCTGCATGGTCAGGATTTAAAGCATACGGCAAGGAACATGGTTTAAAACAAGGAAAAGGTGGTTATCAATACTTCCAGTCTAGCAGTGCCGCAGACTTCACTCCTAACTTTGATCAAGCCGCTACAGCCGGCTACCAAACCATTTTCGGTGTTGGCTATCAATTAGCCGACGCAGTCAAGCAAGCAGCCAAGAAGAATCCTAAAAAGAATTTCGTTATCATTGATAGCGTTGACTCTGGGATTAAGAACGTCGCTTCTGCAACCTTTGAAAGCAATCAAGCTTCTTATCTTGGCGGATTGGCCGCAGCTTACACCACTAAAACCAACAAAGTAGGTTTCATTGGCGGTGCTAAGTCATCTATTATTGATTTATTCGAAGCCGGTTTTAAGCAAGGTGTTGCTGACGGTGCTAAAGCTCTTCACAAGAAGATTTCAGTTCAAACCCAATACATCGGTAACTTCACTTCAACCGATAAGGCTAAATCAATCGCTCAATCAATGTATGCTAACCGCGCTGATATTATTTACCAAGCAGCCGGTAACGCAGGTAACGGTGTTTTCCAAGAAGGAAAAGATTACAACCAAGCCCGTCCAGCAGCTAAAAAGGTTTGGGTAATCGGAGTTGACGTTGACCAATCTAACCTAGGTAACTACAAGTCAAAAGATGGTAAGAAAGAGAACTTCACTTTAACTTCCGTCTTAAAGGGCTTAGATGTTGCTACTAAGTCAATTGCTAATGATGCTTACAATGGTAAATTCCCTGGTGGTAAGCACTTAGTTTACAGCTTAAAGGGTAATGGGGTTTCAATCACCAAAGGTAATTTAAACGCTAAAACTTGGGCAGCAGTACAAAAGGCTCGTCAACAAATTATTGATGGCAAGATCAAGGTTGCTACTGCTCCAACTAAGTAATTCAGCTGCTTAGTATTTTGAGAACTCTTCGTTTTTTAGCGAAGAGTTTTTCTATAGTTAATTAAGGAAGTATTTATTTACATGAAAGAACAGAGAAATAAAGTAATCGAGATGCGCCATATTGTCAAAGATTTCGATGGTTTCAAGGCAAATGACGATATTAACCTTACGCTCTATCAAGGTGAAATTTTGGCTTTGCTTGGCGAAAATGGTGCAGGTAAATCTACCTTAATGAGAATTTTATCTGGCTTACTTGAACCAACAAGCGGTGAAATTCTGGTTAATAATCAAAAAGTAAATATTAAAGATCCAACTGTCGCTAAAAAATTAGGCATTGGGATGGTACACCAGCACTTCATGCTTATGGACTCATTTACCGTTTTAGAAAATATTATTCTAGGACATGAATCAACTAAAGGACCAGTTATCGATCTGAAAAAGGCAAGAAAACAGGTCCTAGCTCTTGCACAAAAATATGGCTTTGCTATTAATCCAGATGCCAAAATCTCTAGCATTACTGTCGCCCAACAGCAAAGAGTTGAGATTCTAAAGGTACTTTATCGTGGTGCAGATATTTTAATTTTTGATGAACCAACTGCTGTTTTAACCCCACAAGAAATTTCTGAATTTATTAAAGTACTCAAAAATTTAGCTAAAGAAGGCAAATCAATCATTTTGATCACTCATAAATTAGAAGAAATCAAGGCTGTTGCAGATCGAGTTACAGTTATCAGACGTGGTCACGATGTTGGTACTTTTGCTGTTGATCAAGTTAGTGATGAACGATTAGCCGAATTAATGGTGGGGCGGCATGTCAACATGAAGCTAACCAAACCAGCACCTAACTTGGGCAAGCAAATTCTAGCAATCAAAAACTTACAGGTAAAAGGAAATCACGGTGCCTTAAGCGTTAAAGACCTTTCCCTTTCAATCCGTGGAGGTGAAATTTTAGGGCTAGCCGGAATTGACGGCAATGGACAAGATGAACTGGTTGAAGCAATCACTGGTTTACGCCATGTTAAGTCAGGGCAAATTTTAATTAATGGTCAAAATTTAACCAACCAAAAAGTTCGCAAAATCACCGAAGCTGGCGTAGCGCATATTCCTGCAGACCGGCAAAAATATGGCTTAATTCTTCACATGTCATTAGCTGATAACTTAGCGCTGCAAACTTACTACCAACGTCCCTTCTCTAATCATGGCATCATTAATCATCAAGCAATCTTGAAGCATGCCGTAGATTTAATTAAAAAATTCGATATTCGAACTACTAGCCCTGCATTGCCAGCTAGCGACCTATCGGGAGGTAACCAGCAAAAAGCAATTATCGCTAGAGAATTAAATAGAAACAGCGATCTAATCATTGCATTCCAGCCCACTCGCGGTTTAGATGTTGGTGCAATTGAGTATATTCATAAGCAGCTTTTAGCTCAAAGAGCAGCAGGAAAAGCTATCCTATTAATTTCATATGAACTTGATGAAATTATGCAATTATCTGACCGGATTGCTGTTTTGCATGATGGTCAAATTTCAGGCGAAGTATTACCTGAAAAAACTACAGATCAAGAACTAGGTCTTTTAATGACCGGTGTTAAGAAAGAAGATGCAACAATTGATTAAAGTTACACCTAAAGTCAAAAATATTCTAGTACCAGTTATCTCAGTAATTGCTGGTTTTATAGTTGGTGCTATTATCATGCTGATTTGGAGCTATAATCCTTTTCAAGCATACAGCTCCATGTTCTCTAGCGCACTGGGCAATATGAATGGTATTGGTGAAACTATTCGTGAAGCTACGCCATTAATTTTTATTGCTATCGGTTTTGCAATTGCCTCAAAAGCTGGCTTTTTTAACATCGGTTTGCCAGGTCAAGCACAAGCTGGTTGGTTGACTTCTATTTGGATTGTATTGGCCAATCCTCAATTGCCTAAGCCAGTATTATTGCCTTTAGCTATTATTGCAGGCGCTATAGCTGGTGCTATTGTGGCAGGAATTGCTGGCTATTTAAGAGCTCAATTTGGAACTAATGAAGTAATTACTACTATCATGCTTAACTATATTGTGCTCTATACTTGTCAATATTTAATGCAACAAGTAATGTCCTCAAAATTAAGAATTGATACCGATACTACTAAAACAATTCCAGCCAATGGCAGCTTAAAGCTTAACTGGTTAACTAGCATGTTTGGTGATTCGCGAATCAATGCTGGTATTTTCTTAGCAATAATTGGACTTATTTTTTATTGGTATTTAATGAAAAAAACTACCGTTGGTTTTGAAATCAAGGCAGTTGGACTCAATCCTTTTGCTAGTCGCTATGCCGGGATGTCTTCTAAAAAGAATATTATTATTTCAATGTTACTTTCAGGTGCATTTTCTGGCTTAGGCGGTGTAGTACAAGGACTTGGTACCTACCAAAACTACTTCACTCAAACAACTAGTTTGGATATTGGCTGGGACGGGCTTTCAGTTGCCTTACTTGGTGGTGGAACTGCAATTGGTATTTTATTAGCTTCACTTCTTTTCTCAATTTTAAAAATTGGTGGTTTGGGCATGCAAACTATTGCCGGTATTCCTTATGAAATCGTATCTATCGTAATTGCTGCCATCATTTTCTTCATCGCTATCAATTACGTCATTGGTTTGCTTTTTAAAACTAAGAAGAACCGCAGTGATTACTACATTCCAACCAGAAAAGAAAAAGGACCCAACAATGGTGTTGATGGTCCAGGTAGAAAAGTAATCGAAGGAGAAAAATAATGAATTTCGTTACAATGATGGCGTTAATTGTTTCATCCACTTTAGTTTATTCTGCGCCTCTAATCCTAGCTTCTCTTGGTGGTGTTTACAGTGAAAACTCTGGGATTGTTAATATTGGCCTGGAGGGTATCATGACCATGGGAGCCTTTGCGGCGATTGTCTTCAACCTAACTTTCGCTTCAACTTTTGGTGCAGCTACTCCTTGGCTTGGCACTCTAGTCGGCGGAATTGTTGGTTTGATTTTTTCATTGCTTCACGCTGTTGCCACAATCAATTTTCACGCTGATCATGTCATTTCCGGAACAGTGCTGAACATCATGGCACCACCTTTGGGTGTTTTCTTGATCAAGGCAATTTATGATAAAGGCCAAACTGAAAATATCACCGCTAACTTCGGCTACTTCAGCTTTCCTGGTTTAAGCAGCATTCCCATCGTTGGGCCAATCTTCTTCAAAAACACCTCTGCCCCTGCTTGGATTGCCATTATTCTTGCTATTTTGATGTGGTGGATTTTATATAAGACTCGCTTTGGCCTACGCTTACGTTCATGTGGTGAAAATCCTCAAGCAGCTGACACAATGGGAATCAATGTCTATGGCATGCGTTATGCAGGTGTATTAATTTCCGGCTTTATGGCAGGTCTTGGCGGTGCCGTCTTTGCTCAAGCAATATCTGGTAACTTCTCTGTTTCTACTATCGTTGGACAAGGATTCATGGCTTTAGCTGCCGTTATATTTGGTAAATGGAATCCAATCGGTGCAATGCTCTCATCCCTTTTCTTTGGTTTTGCTCAAAGCTTAAGTATTATTGGACATCAACTGCCAGGAATCGATCAAATTCCATCCGTTTACATGCAGATTGCACCTTACGTTATTACAATCATCGTTTTGGTCCTCTTCCTCGGCAAGTCAGTTGCACCTGCCGCAGATGGGGTTAACTACATCAAATCGAAA
This sequence comes from Lactobacillus sp. UMNPBX16, assembly GCF_002553775.1. Lineage (NCBI taxonomy): Bacteria > Bacillati > Bacillota > Bacilli > Lactobacillales > Lactobacillaceae > Lactobacillus > Lactobacillus sp. UMNPBX16. Next base: position 10,439 of record NZ_PCYU01000005.1, on the reverse strand, counting down.
TAAGAAAAAAAGGTTGTTTCACATGAAACAGCCTTTTTTACACATGTCCACATAGTTATCCACAAGATATAGTGATTATATGTGATAATCTTACTATATCTTGTACTAAATAACAGCCAACGGCGTTTTCTCAGTTGGCATTGGAAAATCACTGTTAAGCAATCTAAGCTCATCATCTGTAAGTTTAATCTTTTGTGTTGCAATATTTTCCTTCATGTGTTCTACACTACTTGCCTTAGGAATCGTTAAAACATTGCCATTGCGCATCGTCCAAGCTAGCATTATCTGATGAGGCGTAACGCCATGATCACGTGCAACAATTTTCAAATTACGCGTAATTCGAATTGTGTTGCCCTTGCCTGAATTAAATGGTGAATACCCAATAAAGTTTACACCGTGCTCTTCTTGCCAAGCTTGCAGATCAAATTCTGTCCCACGTTCACTGATATTGTATAAGTCTTCATTAGCAAAGCATTCTTCTCCACCTGGCACTGTAAAAAGCTCCTGCATATCAGCCGTATCAAAGTTGGACACACCCCAATAACGGATCAAGCCATCTTTTTGTAATGCTTGTAAGCCGCGGATCGTATCAGACAAGCGGTGACTGCCCCGCCAGTGTAACAGATAAAGATCCAGATGATCTGTTCCAAGGCGTTTTAGACTGGCTTCTAGACTCTGACGTTCTAATTTTGGCGTTGCATGATAGGGGTAGAATTTTGAAATCAAAAATAATTTTTCGCGATCATATCCTTTAATCGCTTCACCAATTAGCTCTTCGCTTTGGCCATCCCCATACATTTCGGCTGTATCAATTACACTCAGGCCATGATCAAGGCCATAGCGAATAGCTGCTATTTCATCTTTTTTCTTTTTAGGATCTTCACCCAAACCCCAGCTGCCAATTCCTAAACCTGTTAGTTTTTCAAAATTCATCCTCGTTCACTTCCTTATGTTCAAATTTTAACATAATTGATTCGTAATTATTTTTATCAACCAATTGACAAAATGGTCTATTCCATTTTATAATGGACTAGACCAGTAAATGAGGAGGTCTTAATTATGAAAGTTATTGTTACCGAAAATAAAATTCAAGGTGGAGCAAAAGCATTTGAAATTTTTGAAAAAGGAATCAAGAACGGTGCTAAAGTCTTAGGGTTGGCAACCGGCTCAACCCCTGAAACACTTTACCAAAACTGGGTAAAAAGCGATCTTAACTGTGAAAATCTTACCAGCATTAACCTCGATGAATACGTTGGTTTAACCCCAGATAATCCTCAAAGCTACCACTACTTCATGCAAAAGCATTTATTTGACAAGAAGCCATTTAAGAAGACTTACGTTCCTGACGGTATGGCAAAAGACGTTGATGCTTTTTGTAAAGAATATGATCAAATTATCAAAGACAATCCTATCGACATTCAACTATTAGGAATCGGCCGCAATGGTCACATTGCCTTTAACGAACCAGGCACTCCATTCAACATCGGCACTCATGAAGTTAAGTTAACCGAAAATACTATCAAGGCTAATGCTCGCTTCTTTGACAGTATCGATGAAGTGCCAAAGAGTGCCATCTGCATGGGTACTGCTAATATTATGCAATCTAAGAAGATTGTTTTGATGGCTTTTGGTGAAAAGAAAGCTCACGCAATCAAGAAAATGATTGAAGGCAAAGTCACTGAAGAAGTACCTGCATCAATTTTGCAAAAACACCCAGATGTAACGGTGATCGTAGACGAGGCTGCCGCACAAGAATTAGACGACAAATACAAGAACTAAAAACAATAATTTAATTATTAGCATAGAAAAAGCTAGGCTTTCTACAATCGTGGAAGACCTAGTTTTTTTATTTAGCAGCCTGTATCTACAATGAAATATACTTCACAAAATTGCATTTTTATATAAAAAATGAAGCATAATTCAGTTTTTTATTGAATTATGTTTCATTCCTATTCGATTTTTTATTTCTACCCTTGACTTTTAGATGTGAAACATAATCAAAAAATCACTTGTGTGCCACAACATATCGTATTAAACTTAATAATTGTCTACATATGGTATTTAAGAAAGAATGTGATTCAAGTTATTGTTTTAAGTGGGCCAATTGGAGCCGGTAAATCCAGTTTAACCAGTATTCTAGCTGAACATTTAGGGACTCAGGCATTCTATGAGGGCGTTGATAACAATCCCGTATTGCCTTTATACTACAAGGACATGAAGCGTTACACTTTTTTGCTTAACACTTACCTCCTTAACCACCGTTTAGCACAGATCAATCAAGCAATTCAAGAAAAAAACAGTGTCTCCGATCGTTCTATCTATGAAGATGCACTGTTCTTCAAGATGAACGCCGATAGCAAGGTCGCTGATCCAACCGAGTTCAAGATCTACGATGACTTACTCGACAACATGATGGAAGACACTCCTGGCAATCCAAGTAAGAAGCCTGACTTACTGATTTACATTCATGTCTCCCTTGATACTATGCTTAACCGAATCAAGAAGCGCGGTCGTTCATTTGAGCAAATCAGCACTGATCCAGGTTTGAAAGATTATTACGCAAGACTTTTAAAGTACTACGAACCATGGTATGAAAATTATCATGCCTCACCAAAGATAGAAATCAATGGCGACAAACTTGATTTTGTTACCAACATGGATGCACAAAAAGAAGTACTTAAAGAAATTGATGAAAAGTTGCATGAAATCGGCAACTTATAAGAAAAAGAAGGAACGTGATGACAGTTATTGTTTTAAGCGGGCCAATTGGAGCCGGTAAATCCAGTTTAACAGGTATTTTATCTAAATATTTAGGGACTAAGCCTTTCTATGAAAGTGTTGATGACAATCCAGTTTTGCCACTTTTTTACGCTGACCCTAAAAAATATGCATTCTTATTGCAAGTATATTTCTTGAACACACGCTTCCACAGCATTAAAGACGCGCTCACTGAAGATAATAACGTCTTAGATCGTTCTATCTATGAAGACGCCTTATTCTTCCAAATGAACGCTGATATCGGCCGTGCTACTTCTGAAGAAGTTGACACTTATTATGAATTGCTTCATAACATGATGAGCGAACTAAAACGGATGCCTAAGAAGAATCCTGACTTGCTCGTTCACATTAATGTTTCTTACGATACGATGATCAAGCGAATTCAAAAACGTGGCCGTCCTTACGAGCAGCTGAGCTATGATTCAACCTTGGAAGACTATTACAAGCGTTTGTTGCGCTACTACAAGCCATGGTACGATAATTACGACTACTCACCTAAGATGGAAATTGATGGTGATAAGCTTGACTTCATGGCTAATCCAGCTGATAAGCAAATAGTCTTGGATCAAATCACTGACAAATTAAAAGAAATGGGCAAGTTGCCTGCAGATTGGAAAAAGCCAACCGATATTCAAATCGAAGCATAAATAAAAACATTCAATTTGCGTACGAATGCATTTTGAATGATTTTTTGTTTACAGTGAATTTTTCGCTTTATTTTTGTATAATTTGAAAAAATGTGTTTAAAGGAGGAGTTTTTATGTTATCAACCGTAACCGGTGGACAATGGTTTTTCCCACTTATCATAGTTTGCTTAATTTTGGGCATTGTCGCAATCATCGCTCAAAAGAAAAAGTTGACTAAACTAAAAAGAATAACCGATAACTTTGCCTATGCAATATTAGTTATTCTCTTAATCATTGAATGGATTCTATATTTTCAAAAACAATTTAATTTTATTACTCCAGCAATCTACACCCTTGTTGTCATCTATCTTATTGGACGGCAATTACTAACCAGATACCGTTCTTCTCTATTGAAAAAATTAGGAAGCAAATATAAGCAACTGACAATTGGACTTGATACTATTTATATTCTCCTGGTTGCCCTATTACTTTTAATTGGATCTAAATTTTCAACTATGGGCTGGATCATTGCTGGGTTAGTTATCGTAGCCTTTGGCTTCGTTAGCTACATCTTTGAAAAAGACAAACAATAATTTCCCAGGAAATAATAAATCGCATAGAGCTTCTATGCGATTTTTATTTATTCAATTTTTGCTAATGCCTTCGCAACCCCATCATGATTGTTATCAGCAGTAATTTGTTCCGGAGCAAATTTTTGTTTTAGTTCTGCTGGGGCATTACCCATTAAAAATGGATACCCCACTTCTTCCAACATATCTTCATCGTTATAGTTATCGCCAAAAGCAATGCAATTTTGCAAGTCTACGCCATATTCTTGAGCAACTATTTTGACTGCACTAGCCTTGCTTACACCCTTTAAAACAATTTCTAATAGATTCTCTGCTGATCTAACAAAAGTCAAATCAGGATATTTAGCAGTTAATTCTTCTTGCATACGATCAAGATCCGCTGAATCTCCCATAATTAGACCTTTATGCACGCCCTGCAGTTTTTCAAGTTGATTAATTGTAGTCGGTGTTGCTTTTACATCGACAATTCTTTCTTCATTTTTAACCCGTGGGCTCTTTTCTTCACTACAATACCAAACATAGCCACTATAGATATTCCAAGCTGCATCATTATCTTGCTCATCAACGTAGCGGCAAATTTCAGCTGCTTCTTTTGCATTAAAAAAACGGCTGATTAGTACTTTGCCTGTTTCATCAAGGGCTAAAGCACCGTTATACGCGATAAACGGACAAACTTTCAAAATTTGATTAACCACTGTCATCATCCCTTTAGGAAGACGTGCTGATGCAGGAACGAAAATATTACCATTAATAATTTGTCTACGAATTGCATCCCGCGTTGCGGCGGTTACCTTTAAATCATCATTAATTAATGTGCCATCAAGATCTGAAAAAATAAGTTGTGCGGACATTCTTTCACCTTTATTTCTTTTTTAATTCTTATATCCTAGGATAATGCTTTATTTATGCTAATGAAAGCTGATTCAATTAAATGCTTTTCCTATCATTTAAAGATAAATTGCAATAAATGCCCAAGTAATCATTAAAATAATTCGCGTTTACAAATTTATTTATCAATGCTAAAGTATAAGAGTTGTGTTCAAGAAGTTAAAACACGAACAATATTTTGGGGAGATAAAATGAATTTTATAAAAAGCTACTTTCAATTAGATAAGTACAAAACCAACATTCGAACTGAATTTATTGCTGGTTTAACTACCTTTATCAGCATGTCCTATATTTTGTTTGTTAACCCTAGCGTACTGGGCGCCAGCGGTATGAATACCGGTGCAGTCTTCACCGCTACTGCTTTAGCTGCCGCTCTTGGTACTGCAATCATGGGGATCGTTGCCAACTACCCGATCGGTGAGGCACCAGCTTTGGGAATCAATGCCTTCTTTGCTTACACCGTATGTATTGGGATGCATGTTTCATGGGAAACAGCCTTGGCTTCAGTTTTCGTTGCATCAATTATTTTCATCTTAATTACTTTATTCAAATTAAGAGAAAAGATCATTGATTCAATTCCAGCTGACTTAAAGTTTGCCATTTCTTCTGGGATCGGCTTATTCATTGCCTTTTTAGGTTTACAAAATGGTAAATTGATCGTTGCTAATAAATCAACTTTGGTAGGTTTAGGATCATTACACGATCCCCTCGTTTGGATCACTATCTTTGGTTTGCTAGTAACTGTCATTTTGATGATCTTGAACGTTCCTGGTGCAATCTTTATCGGAATGGTTCTTGCCGCTATCTTCGGGATCTGCACTGGGCAAATTGCATTGCCACACAAGGTGATTTCTACCGCACCTAGCTTAGCTCCAACCTTTGGTCAAGCTATTTTCCACGTAAAGGACATCAACTCCGTGCAAATGTGGGTTGTTGTCTTAACATTCCTGCTTGTTACTTTCTTCGATACTGCAGGTACCTTAATCGGACTTGCTCAACAAGCTGGTTTCATGAAGAACAACAAGATGCCACGTGTAGGTAAGGCCTTAGCAGCTGACTCAAGTGCGATGGCTGTTGGTTCAATCCTTGGTACTTCACCTGTTGGTGCCTTCGTTGAATCAAGTGCTGGTATCGCCGTTGGTGGCCGTACCGGTTTAACCGCAGTTTTTGTAGCGATCTTTTTCTTAATCTCAATGATTTTCAGTCCATTGCTTGGTGTTTTCACTAGCCAAGTTACTGCTCCTGCCTTAATCATTGTTGGAGTATTAATGGCACAAAATACTGCTCATATTCATTGGAACAAGTTGGAAATTGCAGTTCCTGCATTCTTGATTATTTTAGGGATGCCTCTTACTTACTCAATTTCAGACGGTTTATCATGGGGCATGATCACCTACCCTATCTGTATGCTTGCTGCTAAGCGTGGCAAGGAAGTCACACCGATGATGTGGGTACTGTTTGTAGTATTCCTGATCTTCCTGTGGGTGTTGAATTTTTAAGGAAATAATTAAATTTTGAAAAAGAGGACCAGCCAATTTTGACTAGTCCTCTTTTATTGCGGTTATTTTTCAAGCAAAAAATCAATAATATTCTGATGAATTATCCCATTGCGACTCATATCAAACTTGTCCATTGAAAGGACATATTTTGGATAATTGTCCGCAATGCCATCATATGCACCGAATTCACGCTCGATCGTTGTTTGACTACCAAGGATATATGTTACTTGATAATAACGTTTATCGTTGCCCTTTTGTGCAACAAAATCAATTTCTTTCTTATCATTTATACCAACAGAAACCTTATATCCTCTTCGCAGTAACTCAATAAAAACAATATTCTCTAAAATCTGATCAATATTTTGTTGATTACTATCTAGCATGGTTTGCCGTAAGCCATGATCAGTAATGTAGTATTTATCGTTAACTTTTAAATTTTGTTTACCCTGTAAATGCGTTCGTGGGACTCGCGTAAATAAGTAGGCATCACATGTATAAGAAATATAATCTAGAATAGTATCTATTGAGCTTGTCCGATGTTCATTCTTTAAAAATTTTGCTATCCCAGTTGCAGAAACAGGAGAACCTATCTCACTACTTAAATAGCTAGTTATTCTCTGTAATAAGTCAACGTTTCTAATAGCATGACGATCGACAATATCCTTTAAAACTACAGAACTATAGATATCCTGCAAATATGTATTACAAGCTTGCTGGTCAGAATATATTAGTGTTAAAAAGGGCATACCACCTAATTCCATATAAGTGGCAAAATCACGATCAAGATTTTGGCGATCAGAATTTATCGCTTCTAAAAATTCAGCAAAATAAAAAGGATAAACCTTAATTTCAACATAACGACCAGCAATTTCAGTAGCTAGTTCACCAGATAGCAATTGGGAATTCGAGCCGGTTATATAAATATCACAATCATAGCTAGCGCGTAAAGAATTTATCGTCTTTTCCCAAGAGGCTACCTTTTGAATCTCATCAAGAAAAAGATAAGCTTTGCCGTCAATTTGCTCAATTCTTTTTACCAATTCTTGATTAAGATCTCTATAATCTAACAATGCTTCATATTGCAAATTTTCAAAATTCATATAAATGAAATTAGCTTGTTTTTTGCCACGTTTAACTAATTCAGTTTGAATTTGCTGCAACAAAACAGATTTTCCACTGCGACGAATACCTGTAATTATCTTTATGATGTCTTTATCGATGAATGGCTCAATTGGGTTTAAATATATTGTCTGCTTAATCATTCACTCACCTCATTTATTATCGATTATAGTCGATAAGATTATTAAAAATGGATGTTTTATCGATTGTAATCGATATTTGAACGATTACTTGCATCTTTTTTTCATTCCCCAGGAAATATTACCGCCCTACTTCCAAACAATAGGATTTTTCATGACAATTAGGGCACACATACGCTACCACCTTGTAATAGCCCTTTTAGCCTATAATATGACATATTGCTTAAACCGATTTAACTAACACCACGCGTATTAGTATGGGTGTAGCCTATGCTTTTTTATATCAACAACGTAAAAATCAGACGTAAAACAATTAATATAGCACTAGCTTTACTCAAAGTAATGATTGTAGAATAGCGACAAAACCAAATTAAAATGCCTATAGTTAATAATCCTACACCATCAAATACTAATCCAACCCAAGAAAAATACTTTACTAAAATTAAAAATTGTGGCAAAAAAGCTAATACTATATTTAGTAAATCTAATTTAATACCTAGTTTAACCCGCTGATAAACTGTTAATTTTCGTATTTTAATTAACATAGAAATTTCCTCATAATTAGACTGACAACGATAAATTATCCATACTTGCCAGCCTAGAGACATGAAAGACGTTAATAAAAGTAGTGGCGTATACCAACAAAAACCAAGAAATATCACATTTACTATTTTTTGAGGATTTAGTTGCAATTGCATTAAAATCCACACGATACAAGTTATCAATACAGCTAAGCAATTATCATATTTATTAGTCCTAATCATTTTTCTGAACTATTCCATTATTAAAAATATAATGTTGAGTATAATTTATTCCTCGAACTAAGTCATGTGAAGCAATCATAATTCCACAACCTTGTCGTTGCAGAGCATTAATTAATTTAACAAATGTTTGTAATGCCTCAGCATCTAAACCACGGGTGGGCTCATCAAGCAAAACTATATTCTGTCCTTCCATAATCGTTTGAATAATTCCCGCTTTTTGCCTCATCCCTACTGAATATTTACTTAAATGCTGGTGATTCTCAAAATCTAATCCTAAATTTAAACAGAGCTCACTGGTATATTGCTCATCAAAATGATTTTTCAAATTAGCTAAGAACTTTAAATTTGTTTTTAAATCTTCAAATTCCAAGAAACCTGGATTTTCAATTAATGCACCTAGTTGATCATCCGCATCCAAAGAGACTTTTCCAGAAGTTGGCTGATAAATACCCACGATTATCTTAAACAATGTAGATTTTCCACAACCATTAGGACCCGTTATATGTATAATATCACCCGAACGTAAAGATAAAGTTGCATCCTTTATAATGGTCCTATTTTTAAAATTCATTTGAACATGTTGTATTTTAAGCATAATTCTAACCTTTCAAAATCAAATTAATGAATTGCACTCCAAATATTAATCGTTCAACGTAATAATGATAAAAGTATGTTATAGCAATAACTAGAGTGATTATTACCCATATTTTCTGACTATTAAAGAGCATGGCTATCAAGACACTATCGATTAATAAAATTAAATATTTACCCAAAATTATTAATAAAGTTAGTTTCACAACAAGACCCGTTCCTAATTTTGCTCCTAAACAAAAAGAAACTAAAAATATAGTCCCATAATTAAAACTAAAAATGAACACGTTGAATATTACTAAAGCTACAAAAGCCTGAAGTTCATAATTACGAATAACAATAAAATTGTAGCTACGCCTAATGGTACATACATATTCACAAGCTAAAAATATTGCTATTCCTTGGGGAATCAACGTTGACCAATTATCAATATTATTAAAAGCTAGATATTTACTAGTAAATACTGGTGCACTCAGAAGTCCAACAATTATAGCTAACAAATAATTATTAATACTCTTACGATTAAAAATTAATTCATTCATTTTATAATCGTCCTTTCTGAGCACTCTTTATATAATAAAAGAATAAAATGTAAGTAATTACTATGTAAAATAAAATAGTAAACAAACAGATAATTGCTAAGGGAATAGACGGCTCACCTCCTATAGTTATGTTACCTGGAGATTGCAGATTTCCTATAAATGGTAGATACATTAGTATTTTTACAACAGAATTTTTTGTTTCCGTAACAGCAGGAATAATAATTAAAAATACATCTAACAATAATGTAGCGGGTAAAATTAATATAGTTTTCTTAATAAAGAGAAAAACACTATAAAATAATGCACACCATAGACTCCAACCTACAGTTGAAAATAATATATACATAATGAAGTTCATCAATATATTATTTGAAAACACTATATAACTTCTACCTATTTTTTCATTAAAGGTTGTAGACATTGAAAAATCTAGAGACTGTAAAATAGTTTGTGTAAGGATGAATGATTCCTTAAATTTATTTCTTTAAACATTAGAAAAAGGAGTTCCTTTCTCGTATGATTGGTTTGAACAAAAAACACATACAGAAAGAAGAACTCCTTCATGAATGATTTTACCAAAGATTTTGCTCAAGCTCTATTCAATCCAGACAAAATAAATGATTTATTGCGCAAAGAGCTACAACAGGCTGTTAATAACTTGTTAGAAGCTGAATTGACTGCATTTCTGGGCTATGATCCCTATGCCAGAAATGGCTGGAATACTGGCAACTCTAGAAATGGTGCTTATTTCCGCAAAGTTGATACGCAATTTGGCCCAATTGAAGTGCAAGTGCCTCGGGATCGCAACGGTCAATTTCATCAGCACACGCTGCCTGACTACAAGCAGCACTCGGATATCTTGACAAGCACAATTATCAATCCTTACCCAAAGGCCGTGACAC